>JAZNCS010000018.1:0-38446 GCA_045587685.1 Acutalibacteraceae bacterium | reverse complement strand
TAAACAATTTAAAAGTAAAATTATATATAAATTTATCAATTATTATTGAATAATGTTTCAACATTTGGTATAATATTATGAACATCATTTTTGAAAGGTGGTATATTTATGCCTAAAGTATATTTATTAGCGCATACCCCCAATCCCGAACATACAGTAGCTTCTGCTGCAAAACTTTGCTACAGCAGCTCTACAATTAGCGGTTTAAGAGATAATTTAACCGATGAAAGCGCTGCAAAATTTGTTGAAATGCTTGCCGAAATTGGACACGAAAGCCCAATAGAACATGCTTCCTTCACATTTGGTATTGAAGGTGTTTCAAGAGCGTTACTCGCCCAAATCACAAGACACCGTATGGCTTCTTTTTCGGTGAAAAGCCAACGTTATGTTAGAGAAGGTAGTTTTGAATATGTAACACCACCTGAAATAGCAAACGACCCTGAGGCTAAAGCTATTTATGATGAAATTATGGCGGAAGACCAAAGAAAATACGACCGCCTTGCTGAAATTTTAAAAGAAAAACACATTAAAACCTTTATAGCTGAAGGCAAAGATGAAAAAACCGCGTCTCGCCTTGCTGAAAAAAAGGCTATTGAAGATGCTAGGTTTGTTTTACCTAACGCTTGTGAAACCCAAATGATTATGACTATGAATGCGCGTTCACTTATGAACTTCTTTAAACATCGTTGTTGCAACCGTGCTCAATGGGAAATTCAGGATGTTGCTAACCAAATGTTAGCACTCGTTAGTGAAGTAGCGCCTAACTTATTCAAAAACGCAGGTCCTGCTTGTGTTAGCGGCGGTTGTCCTGAAGGTAAAATGACTTGCGGTAAAATCAAAGAAGTACGCGAATTTTATAAAGGAATTAAAGAAAATGGGTAAACTAATTGTAATTGAAGGCCTTGATGGTAGCGGAAAATCTACCCAACTTGACCTTTTACCTAAAAATTTAGAAAAATTTGGTATTGATTGTAAAACAGTATCCTTCCCCGATTACGAAAATCCTTCAAGCACACTTGTTAAAATGTATCTTGCGGGTGATTTTGGCAAAAAGGCGGATGATGTTAACGCCTATGCCGCTTCAACCTTTTACTGTGTTGATAGATTTGCTTCTTACAAAGCTGCTTGGGGCGAATATTATAACAACGGCGGTACAGTAATTGCGGGTAGATACACTACTTCAAATGCCGTTCACCAATGCTCAAAATTACCCGAAAGCGAATGGCAAGGCTTTTTGGATTGGCTTTATGATTTCGAATACAACAAGGTTGGTATCCCAAAGCCCGATAAGGTCATATTTTTAGATATGCCTGTCGAGGTTTCACAAAAACTTCTTTCAAAACGTTATGAAGGCGATAACACTAAAAAAGATATTCACGAAAAAGATACCGATTATCTTGACCGTTGCCGTAAAGCCGCCGTTTACACCGCAAAGGCTTCCAACTGGGATATTGTGCCTTGCGCTGAAAATGATGAGCCACGCAGTATTGAAGATATTGCAAATGATGTTTTACAAAGAGTTTTAAAAATTTACAATAACGGGTGAATTTATGGTTTATATATTTTTAGCTGAGGGTTTTGAAGAACTTGAAGCCCTTTCCCCTATTGATATTTTACGCCGCGGCGGTGTTGAAATTAAAACGGTAGGTGTTACCGGTAAAACCGTAACCGGTTCTCACGGTGTACCGTTTGTTTGCGATTTAGAGAGTAAAGACGCTTGTTTTGAAAATCTAAAAGGTATTATTCTTCCCGGCGGAATGCCCGGAACATTAAATCTTGAAAACTCTGCGGATGTTTTAAAATTTGTTGATTACGCTTACGAAAATAATCTTTATATTGCTGCTATTTGCGCCGCTCCATCTATTTTAGGACATAAGAACATATTAAACGGCAAAAAAGCAACTTGTTACACAGGTTTTGAAAAAGATTTGCTTGGCGCTACTGTTTTATCCCAAAAGGTTGTCAAAGACGGAAATATTATTACTGCCTATGGTGCAGGTGCTGCTGCAGAATTTTCGCTAACTTTATTAGAAGTATTTAAGAATACTGCTGTTGCTAATGAAATAAAAGCACAAATGCGATACTAAAGGGTGTTTAAAATGAATGATTTTAAAAATAACGACAATCAAGATTTTTTAAGTTCTAATAAAAATGACGATAACGCTTTCATCATCGGAAAAGGTTTTAATATTGACCAAAGCGAAGATTACAATCTTGAAGAAGAGGAAGAAAAAATGGAAAGAAAAGGACTTTTTAAATCAGTTACTTTCACTATTTCTATTATAGTTTTTGCTATAGCGTTTGCATTTTTAGTTGTTTTTGCCGGTGCTGATTATTTAGGAATTGGTTTTGGCAGAGGAGATAAAACTGTAGTAGAAATACCTATGGGTAGTCCTGCAGTTGTTGTAACCGAAAAATTAGAAGAATGTGGCGCTGTTAAATTTCCTTTGTTTTTTAGACTTTATGCAAAACTTAAAGGTTATGACAGTCAATTCAAATACGGCGTTTATACATTCAATACCGAAGCCGGTTATGAATCCCTTGCTAATATGCTTATAACGCAAGGTGCAAAAGCCGAAACTGTATCGGTTAAAATTCCCGAAGGTGCAACTATTGATGATATTGCAACATTATTAAATGACGCAGGTGTTTGCACTAAAACTGATTTTTTGAACACTATGCGCGAGGGGGATTTTGACTACGATTTTGTAAAACAAATCCCAAAAGAAAAGGTTTATTATCGTTTAGAGGGATATTTATATCCTGATACTTACGATTTTTATTGTTATGACTCTAAAGAATGTGCATATTTAGCGATTGACAAAATGCTTAAAAATCTTGATAGCAAATTAACTAAAAAAATGCGTAACGATTTAGAAAACAGTGATTATTCATTTCACGAAATTATGTCACTTTCTTCGGTTATACAATTAGAAGCAGGTAATTTTAACAATGTTTCGGATAAAGACCGCGCAAAAGTTGCTTCAGTTTTTTATAATCGTCTTGAAGGTGTTAATTGGAAAGGTCCAAAATATCTTCAAAGTGACCCAACAACACACTACCCTTACGGAAACGGAAATTATAACACCTATAAAACCGAAGGTTTACCCGTTGGTCCTCTTTGCTCACCAAGTATTGATTGTATAAAAGCCGCTATTAATCCGGATAGAAGTTGTAAAGCGGTATACTTTGTAACCGATAAACAAATGAAATTTTACTATAATGAAACCCTTAAAGGTCATAACAAAACTGTTGCCGACCTTAAAAAAGCAGGAAATTGGGTTTATTCAACATTGGGGTCTTAAAATGAATTATAAAAAAATGGAACTACTTTGTCCTGCGGGAGATTTAACCCGCCTTAAAGCCGCTGTAGATTACGGCGCTGATGCAGTTTACCTTGCCGGTGAGGAATTTGGAATGCGCACAGCAGCCACAAATTTCGGCGAAAAGGATTTAATTGAGGGTGTAAACTACGCTCACTCACACGGAGTTAAGGTACACGTTACTTGCAATACAATTCCACATAATGACGAAATCCCTCGTCTTCCCGCCTTTTTAGAGCAAATTAACGATATTGGCGTAGATGCAGTTATTGCCGCCGACCTTGGTACAATTGGTATGGTTAAAAAATATGCGCCAAAAGCCGAACTTCATATTTCGGTTCAATCGGGTATTTGTAACTATGAAACTGCTAATGCTTTTTATAATTTAGGCGCTAAAAGAATTGTTTTAGCACGTGAACTTTCGTTAAACGAAATTGCCGAAATTAGAGCAAAAACACCAAAAGAACTTGAAATTGAAGCATTTGCCCACGGTGCTATGTGTGTTTCCTTTTCTGCAAGGTGTTTACTTTCGAGTTATATGACAGGTCGTGACTCTAATAGAGGTGACTGTGCTCAACCTTGCCGTTGGAGTTATTCTCTTATGGAAGAAAAGCGACCGGGTCAATATTTCGATATTACCGAAACCGATAAAGGCACTTATATTTTAAATGCTAACGATATGTGTATGGCTCCTTACCTTGATAAAATGGCCGCTGCCGGTGTTGATAGCATTAAAATCGAAGGTAGAGCAAAATCGCATTATTATGTAGCGGTTACAACCAACGCTTATCGTGGCGCTTTAGACTCGTTAGAAAAAGCTAATAGTGATTGGGATTGTCCTAATTGGGTTTTAGATGAACTAAATAAAATTAGCCATCGCACCTATTCACAAGGTTTTTATATGGGCAAACCGCAAAACTCTCAAACCTATGAAAACGCAGGTTATGTTCGCGACTACTCGGTTGCTGCTATTGTTGATGACTACAAGGACGGTATGATTATCGCCACCCTTAAGAACAAATTCTTAAAAGGACAAGAATTTGACTGTTTAGAACCTCAAAAAGAGCCTTTCATTTTTACCGCCGATACTATTTTTGATGACAAAAACAACGAAATCGACTCCGCACCTCACCCTATGATGACAATAAAAATTCCTTATCCTCATCCCGTTAAAAAAGGTGCTTTATTAAGAATGAAAGCAGATTAAATTTAATACCTCTTGTTAATAATAGTTTTGTACTATTGTTTACAAGAGGTATTTTTTATGGATAACGAAAATTTATTTTGGTTTGTTTTTATAAGGCGCAGTATAATTTGTTTTGCGATTATTATTTTATTGTTTTTTACCTGTGTTTTAAGAGTAATTGTAACCGCAACCAAAAACTATAAAACCGTTCAAGAAAATCAAAGTAGTATTAGACTTACCATTTCAAAACTGCGAGGCACAATTTATGATTGTAATATGGTTCCTCTCACAAATAATTCTACTAAAATTATAGCCGCAGTTTCACCAACACCACGCGCAATAACTGCAATTAGCAGTATTTTAAAAGGCGATGAAAAAGAATTAGTTTTAAAAACCTTAAAAAGCGGAAAGCCCGCCTTATGTGAACTTAAAGAACCCATTGACTGTGACGGAATTGTTTGTTTTAAAGTATTCACACGAAGTGAGAAAAATAATTTAGCGGTTCACACTGTAGGATATTCAAACTCTGATGGTGTTGGCGTTAGCGGAATTGAATATTATTATAACGATATATTGCAAAGCGAAGAAAATGCAGAAATTGTGTATTATTGCGATGGTTTAGGGCGTATTTTAGAAGGTATTGAACCAAAAAAAATAAATAACACTTCGATTATAGCAAACGGTGTTGTAACAACTATAGATAGTAAAATTCAATCAATTTGTGAAGAAAATGCTAAAAATATTGAAAGCGGTGCAATAGTTGTTAGCGAAGTTACAAGCGGAAAAATTAAGGCTATGGTTAGTATGCCTACTTATAATCCGTTAGAAGTTGAAAAGTATTTAAACCTTGAAAACTCGCCGCTTTTCAATCGCGCTACTGCAGCTTTTAATGTCGGTTCGGTATTTAAACCTTGTGTTGCGGCGGCAGGACTCGAAGAAAACAACCAAAATTTTACCTATAATTGCACAGGAAGTTGTTTAATTGCAGATAGACATTTCAAATGCCACAATCATTTAGGACACGGTGAAATGAACCTTAAAACCGCCCTTGCTAATTCTTGCAACACCTATTTTTACAATTATGCTTTTTCATTAAACGCGGACCCAATTTATAAAATGGCATCTTCACTTATGTTTGGTAAATCAATTACACTTTGTGAAAATTTTAAAGTATCTAAAGGAAATCTTACCTCTTTAAACTCGCTAAAAAATATAGCCAAACTTGCAAACTTTAGCATTGGTCAAGGCGAGTTACTCCTTTCCCCTGTCTCAATGTTAACACTATATACCGCTATTGCAAACGGCGGCAGTTACAGGTCTCCAACAATAATTGAAGGAACCGTTAGCGGCGGCGAAATTAAAAGAGAAAAAACTAACAACCTAACAAACGTTATGAGCGAAAATACCGCAAAACTTTTAGGTGAATATTTAAAAGAAGTTGTAGAAAACGGAACAGGTAAATCCGCTAAACCTACAACTGTATCCGCCGCAGGAAAAACCGCAACCGCACAGACAGGAAAATTCGAAAACTCAACTGAAATTTGTTCGGCTTGGTTTTGCGGTTTCTTCCCTGTAGAAAATCCGCAATATGTTGTTATTGTTTTTTCGGAAAATTCTCTTAAACAAAGTAAAAGTTGCGGTGAAATTTTTTCAAATATTGCCGACCAAATAGCCGCCATTAGTTGACAAATTAAATATATAAGTATATAATTATAGGGTATGTCAAAATATGTATTAAGGATGTATATTTATGGAATGGACTTCATTAAACGATCTAAGAGAAAAATACCTTTCCTTCTTCGAATCAAAGGGACATTTACGCTTAGGCAGTTATTCATTAGTGCCAAATAACGATAAATCGTTACTTTTAATAAATTCGGGTATGGCGCCAATGAAAAAATTCTTTACAGGTGAAGTAAAACCACCTCGTAACAGAGTTACTACCTGCCAAAAATGTATTCGTACCCCTGACCTTGAACGTGTTGGTATTACCGCGCGTCACGGTACATTTTTCGAAATGCTTGGTAACTTTTCTTTTGGCGATTACTTTAAAAAAGAAGCAATTACTTGGGCTTGGGAATTTTTAACCGTAACACTTGAAATCCCGGCCGAACTTCTTTGGCCTTCGGTTTACGAAGAAGACGACGAGGCTTATGATTTTTGGCGCGATGTTATCGGCGTACCCGAAGAACGCATTGTAAGAATGGGCAAAGCGGATAACTTCTGGGAACACGGTACTGGTCCTTGCGGTCCTTGTAGCGAAATTTATTTTGACCGCGGCGAAAAATATGGTTGCGGTTCACCTGACTGCAAACCCGGTTGCGATTGCGATAGATATATGGAAATTTGGAACAATGTATTTTCGCAATTTAATAATATGGGTGACGGCACTTATACCGAACTTGAGCATAAAAATATTGATACAGGTATGGGTCTTGAACGTTTAGCTTGTGTAATGCAAAACGTTGATAATATGTTCGAGGTTGACACCATTCGTAAAATTCTTGATAATGTTTGTTCAATTTCGGGCAAAACCTATGGTGACGACCATTCTACCGATGTTTCAATCCGTGCTATTACCGACCACGCTCGTGCGGCAACCTTTATGATTAGCGATGGTATTATCCCATCTAACGAAGGCAGAGGTTATGTATTACGCCGTATTATCCGCCGCGCTGTTCGCCACGGAAAACTTATCGGTATTAACCGCCCATTCTTTATGGAACTTTGTACAACTGTTATTAACGAAAATAAGCAAGGTTATCCCGAACTCATCGAAAAGACCGAACTTATTACAAAGGTTATCACTAACGAAGAAGCATCATTTAATAAAACTATTGACCAAGGTCTTTCAATGCTTGAAACCTTAACCGCAAACGGAGGCACACTTTCAGGCGAAGATGCTTTCAAACTTTATGATACTTATGGCTTCCCTGTTGATTTAACAAAAGACATACTCAACGAAAAAGGTATGACACTTGATGAAGAAAAATTCACCGAGTGTATGAATGAGCAAAAACAAAAAGCTCGTGACGCGCGTAAGGCTTCTGATGGCGAAAGTTGGAAGAGCGATGGTATTACCTTTGAAAATATCCCACAAACTGTATTTTGGGGTTATACTGAAAACACCTGTACCGCAACGGTTTTAGATATTGTAAGCGAGGGTGAACACGTAGGAAACGTTACCGAAGGCGCTAACGCAATTATTGTGCTCAACAAGACAGTATGTTACGCAGAAAGCGGCGGTCAGGTTGGCGACAGTGGTATTATTTCAAACGAAAATGTTACATTCGCTGTTGCTGATACAAAGAAAACTGCTGATGGTATTTTCACACATAGCGGTAAAATCACAAACGGTTCTGTTTCAGTTGGTGATACTGTTACAGTTGCTATTAATGTTGAACGCCGAAATGCAATTCGCCGTAATCATACCGCGGCTCACCTTTTACAAGCCGCTTTACGTTCGGTACTTGGTACCCACGTTGAACAAGCAGGTCAACTTGTAAATGAAAACGCAGTTCGTTTTGACTTTACACACTTCTCCGCTTTAACTGCTGAAGAAATCGAAAAGGTCGAAGCATTTGTAAATAACGCTATTTTAAACGGTATAGAAGTTAAAAACGAAGAAATGCCAATCGCTGAGGCTAAAAAATTAGGCGCTATGGCACTCTTTGGCGAAAAATACGGCGATGTTGTTCGCGTTGTAGCGGCAGGTAATACTTCGGTTGAACTTTGCGGTGGTACTCACGTTGATAATACCGCTAAAATCGGTCTTTTCCATATTGTTTCAGAAAGCAGTGTTGCCGCAGGTGTAAGAAGAATTGAAGCGTTAACAGGTTCAAAAGTTCTTGAACTTATTTACAAAAATATTAACCTCATTTCCGAAACTGCTGCAATATTAAAATCTCAAAATCCAAACGATATTGCTAAACGCGCTTTAGCGGTAACAAATGAACTTAAAGAGACAAAACAAGCGCTTGAAAAACTTGAAAGCAAACTCGCAGGTTCTAAAATTAACGATATTATTGCAAGTGCCGTTTCGGTTGGCGATATTAAGGTGGCTTTTGCTCGTCTTGATGGTACTGACGCTAACGAACTTCGCAAAATGACCGATACTGTCAAGGCTGAAAATGATGACACTGTTATTGTTTTAGGTGCTGCAAACGGCGAAAAAATCACCTTCTGCGCAGCTTGTGGTAAAAACGCTATTTCAAACGGCGCTCACGCAGGTAACCTTGTTCGCGAAATTGCTAAAATTTGCGGCGGTAACGGCGGCGGTAAGCCTGATAGCGCTATGGCAGGCGGTAAAGATGCTTCTAAAATTGATGAAGCTTTAAATAGCGTTTGCAGTCTTGTTAAAGCACAACTTAAATAAGAGGTGAAGTAAATGAACGATTGTTTATTTTGCAAAATTGCCGCAGGTCAAATTCCTTCCACAAAAGTTTTTGAAGACGAATTCATTTACGCATTTTTAGATATTGCCCCACAAGCACCTTTCCACGCGGTTATAATTCCAAAACAACATATTTCTTCAGCCGATGAAATTAATTCTGATAACAGTTTTCTTATTGCAAAGGTTTTTGAAGCAGTAGCAAAAATTGCAAAACAAGAAAATTTAGAGGGCGGTTATAGAGTTGTTAATAACTGTGGTGAAGATGGCGGTCAAACCGTTCATCATATTCACTTTCATTTATTAGCAAGAAGAAATCTTGCTTGGCCACCCGGCTGATTTTAGGAGGGTTTAATATGTCTGAATTTTATACAATGAAAATTGCGGGGCTCGAAAGAAACCTTGAAAAATTCCCTGTAAGCGATAGTCTTGATATTGCCGCTTTTATAATCTTTGGTGATGTTGAATTAACAATTAAAGGATGCGAAGAATTACTTAAAAAAGTTCCCGAATTTGACGTTATTTTAACACCCGAAGCAAAGAGTATTCCGATTGCTTACGAAATGGCAAGACAAAGCGGAAAACCTTATATAATTGCAAGAAAAGGTACAAAAGTTTATATGCGTAATCCTTTAGAGGTTGAGGTTACTTCTATAACTACTCAACACAAACAACACCTCTTTTTAGGTGAGAGTGAAGTTAATCTTATTAAAGGCAAACGCGTACTTATAATTGATGATGTTATTAGCACCGGTGAATCTTTAAGTGCGGTTAGAGAATTGATTGGCAAAGCGGGCGCTATCGAGGCTGCTGCTTGTGCATTTTTAGCCGAGGGTGATGCCGCCGAGAGAAAAGACATAATTTTTCTTGAACCCCTCCCCCTTTTCTTTAAATAAATCAACATAAAAAAACGAGGTAGATTACTCTACCTCGTTTAATTTTTGCTTTAATTTTTCGGTTGGAAGACCAACTACATTATCAAAATCACCGTCAATACTTTCAATAAAAGCACCAGCTTTTCCTTGTATCGCATACGAACCTGCTTTATCGTAAGGCTCATCACTTGAAACATACTCCTCAATTTGCGCAGTAGTTAGTGTTTTAAATTTCACCAAAGTTGTATCAGAAAAAGACAAACAAACTCCATTTTTTACAATAGCGCAACCGGTTATTACTTTATGAGTTCTACCAGACAAAAGTTCTAACATTTGTTTGGCTTCATTTTTATCTTTAGGTTTTCCCAAAATCAAATTATCGATTACAACTGATGTATCCGCACCGATTATTATATTATTGGGGTATTTTTCGGCTATATCCAAGGCTTTTATCTTAGCCAAGTATTCGGATTGTTCTTCGGCTAAAAGTTCGTTTGAGAGCGTTTCCTCGGCATTTGAGGGGATAATACTAAAATCGCTCGAAATTTTTAAAAACAATTCTTTTCTTCTTGGCGAAGCGGAAGCCAAAATATATTTTGTATTAATTGTCACTTAAAGTCGCCTCATTTTCAGCAAAAATAGAAAGTCCTCTTCTACAATCGTGAATATCGCCCTCTTTAAGATTAAGTAATACCCCGTTTATTAAAACTTCATTATCATTTAACCAAATAACCCCTGCATTTTCTTCATTGGTTTGCCAATAAATATTAGAAGTCTCCCCATTCATTTGAGCCTCAACCCTAACCGAAGAACAAATAGAATTATTTAGTTTATAAACATTAAGTTTAATTTCCCCATTAGGCGAAACATTTTCAAATTGAAAATCCCCTTTAGGAACTTCATTTATATCTACTACAACAATAGCTTTAAAAACAAAAAAACATTCAACAATTACTAAAATTAAAGCAATTAAATAATAAATTTTAAAGAATATTGATTTTCCCATACTACACACCTTCACTATATGAAGAATTTTCTTCCTCTAAATCAGAAATACGCTTATTATAATCTTCAATAGCAAACCTTGTATAAACAAGGAAAGCCGCCAACATATATGGCAAAGTAAAAAGTAACGGAAAATAAAATAAAGAAATATAAATCCAACCGATAAACGAGAAAATCAAGTAAATAAATTCAAGCAAACTGCCTTTTGAAATAATTTTAGACATATAAATTGCTTCTTCTATATCCATTTCATCGTTACTAACAGTAAGAACAGGTGCCGCATAATACTTTGTCATTACAAAAAACAACAACACAATCGACATTGTTCTTAAAAATACAGCAATATATTCAAAATTGGTTGTCCATAGCGGTATTGGAATATCAAGAAAGTTATATAAATACTCGCCCGAAACAATATGGAAAATAATTGTTGGCAAAAATAAAATTAATCCATGACCAATCATTCTAATTGTTAAAGCGAAGATTAATTTAACCGCTCTTAAATATAACTTTTTACTTGAAAAATAATAAAAGCAATATATTGGATTTTCGGGTTTTAAATTGATTAAGTGCCAAAAATTTCTAACAACACCAAGAGTTAAAGGTGAAATTAAGAAAACCATAAACAAAATTAAAAACAAAGTAGCAAAAGCAAACGGCAATAGCGAGGCTGACAAAGAAAATATCATATACCCTGTAAAAAAGGATAAAAACAATACCAAACCCGTAACAATAGCGTTTATCCAATTACCTTTTAAAACCGTTTTTGCAACAGATTTTACCGAATTACTTCCTACCACTAAATTTCACCTTCTTTTATAATATCTTATCAAAAATTATATCTTATTTCAATTTAAAATATATTACAAAATCGTTAATTTTGCAAAGTTGGACATAATTTTTTTACTGCCTATTGTTTCAAAATTGATTTCCAACATTTTGTCATTACCCATTGGGGTTATTTTCACGATTTCACCCTTACCAAATGTGTTATGCTCTACCATTTGTCCCACTTGATACAACGCGTTATTCTCGTTTGTATTAACCTTAACTGCCGAGTGAGAACTTTTATAAGAAACACTTGATTTTGGTACTAAATAATCACTATTTGTCTTTGATGCGGTTTTATAATAACTGTAACCAAAAACATCACAAAATTCTTTTGGAACTTCATTTAAAAATCTTGAAGGCGCATTTCTTGTTGTACTACCGAACAACATACGACTATACGCGTTAGTAATAGTTAAGGTCTTTTTAGCCCTTGTAATAGCAACATAAGCTAATCGGCGCTCTTCTTCTATTTCGGATTCCCCGCCATAAATAGATTGGTTTCCGGGGAAAATTCCCTCTTCCATACCAACAAGAAATACATTCTTAAATTCAAGACCTTTTGCCGCGTGAATTGTCATAAGAACAACCTTGTCGCTGCTTTCATCTAACGAATCAATATCGGTTATTAAGGCAATTTCTTCTAAAAACGCCGAAAGAGCAGGCTCTTCGTTTTCGAGTTCGTATTGCGCAATATTAGAAGCAAATTCCTTAACGTTTTCAAGACGTTCAAATTCCTCTTCCGAACCAAAAGATAACATACTTTTATATCCTGTCTTTTCGAGCATTTGCTCAAACAATTCGGATATTGGCTCATTTTCCGCAATTTTAGATAATTCTTCAATCAAATCGCAAAAATCTTTTAGTTTAGTTGCCGCTCTGGAAAGGGCCGGAAATTCATCCGCCCTTTTAATAACCTCAAAAGCGGAAACTCCGAGTTCTATAGCAATTTCAACCGCTTTGTTTACGGTAGTTTCACCAATACCTCTTTTTGGCTCATTAATAATTCGTTTTAAACGCAAATTATCGTTTTTATTATTTATAAACTGCAAATAAGCCAAAACATCTTTAATTTCTTTGCGGTCGTAAAACCTTGTGCCGCCAATAACTTTATAAGAAATACCGCTTCTTACAAACACATTTTCAATAACGTTTGAAAGCGCATTCATTCTATAAAGCACGGCCATTTCCGAAAACTTATCGCCAAAATTCACCTTTTCTAAAATACTTTCAGCAACATATCTTGCCTCTAATCTCTCATCATCGGCGGTATAAACCTTGATTTTGTCACCATCACCGTTATTAGTCCAAAGGGTTTTACCCTTTCTACCGCGATTGTTTTTAATAACCGCATTCGCAGCGTTTAAAATATTTGAGGTTGAACGATAATTTTGCTCCAAACGAATAGTTTTACAATTCTTATACTCATCCTCAAAGTTTAAAATATTTTCAATAGTTGCACCACGGAAATGATAAATACTTTGGTCATCGTCACCAACAACACAAATATTATTCTTACCCCCCGCCAACAAACTTACAAGGACATATTGCGCATAGTTTGTATCTTGGTACTCATCGACTAAAACATATCTAAACTTATTTTGATAAAAGTCTAAAACATCTTGATTTTCATTTAAAAGTTTAACAGTATTTACAATCATATCATCAAAATCCATTGCATCGGCTTCACGCAATCTTTTTTGATAAAGACCATATAATTGAGCAATTATTTTTTGGCGATAATCTATACCTGCATTTTGCTCAAATTCTTGCGGAGTAATAAGTTTGTCCTTTGCTGAAGAAATTGCCGAGAGCACTAACTTATGAGGAACAAACTTTTCATCGATATTATTTTGTTTCATAATATCCTTCATTAGTCTTCTTTGGTCATCGGTATCATAAATAGTAAAGTGCGAAGTAAAACCCAACAAATCGGCATTACGGCGCAAAATTTTACCACAAACAGAGTGAAACGTTCCTGCCCAAATATCAGTTGCCGCTTCACCAAGTTTTGCCTCAATACGCTCTCTTAATTCACCTGCCGCCTTATTAGTAAAGGTAATAGCTAAAATTTGCCAAGGAAACGCTTTTCCAACACTAAAGCAATCACTATCAAATTCATTAGTAACACCATTTAAATAGTCGTTTGCCATTTGCACCTCATAATCAGAAAACTGCGGTACAAAAGTGCTGTTATACGCATCACCAAATTTTATAATATTTAATATTCTATTAACTAAAACGGTAGTTTTTCCGCTACCCGCACCCGCTAAAACAAGCAACGGACCATTAACAGTCGTTACTGCTTCTAACTGAGGTTTGTTCATATTATTAAAATATTTTTCTATTACTTGTTTTCTTAAGTTCAAAAAATCCATAACTGTTTCCTTTACTTTAAAAAAGGGTGTCTTACGACACCCTTTTATTCTTTGACAAATGGTTTTATTTGGCGGGAAAGTTCAGCCATTGTTTTACAGTCCGCCCGCATTGTAACAGGTTTAGTAAGGTCCAAACTAAACACACCCATTATTGACTTTGCATTGACAATATATTTTCCCGATTGCACCGTAATATCATAATCCTTTGAAGAAGCAATATCTACAAAATCTCTAACGCGGTCAATCGTATCAAGCACTAAAACTTTTTCAAACATTTTGTTCACCAGACTTACAAAATATTTTTTATAGTCTTATAATACTCTTTTTTTACCCAAAAGTCAACAATACTTTGAAATTGTTACCTATATGTAACTTTGTTTAGAGGAATTACCAACACCTAAAACCGCACCTATTAAAGATGCTAACATTATTATAATAAAATGGAACAACGTGTTAACAGTTAAAGCGTTTTTATCAGTAATTAATGAAATTAACGTTATTAAAATAAAAGTTGCGCCACCGACCGAGGCGCCAATAAAATACGCCTTACCTTTTTGCTTTTTCGCAATATAAAAAGCGGAGACAAACGCACCTAAAGCTACCGAAACTGTTGCAAAAATAGCCGCATATTCATATCCTTTTTCGGTAAAATATATAACCGCCGAAAATAACATAACACTTAAAATTGTAACCAAAATTTGTAAAACAGTACCCACAATGAAAGTAGAATATTTACTGCCTTTTTCTTTAAATAAGAATTCTTTACTCATAAAAAATCCCTCCCGAATAATAGATTATATTCGAAAGGGACAAAACTTATTCTTTATTTTTTTGAAACAGGTGTATCGTGAACTGTTCTATTCATTTGAACTGCCCAACGGGAAATTGTTAATTTACTGTGGTCACTTTGAGATTCAATAACCAATGTATCTTCCTTTAAAGAAACTACACGACCGTAAATACCGCCAATAGTAATAATTTCATCACCAATTTGGATATTGTCACGCATTTCTTTTTCTTTCTTTTCTTTCTTCTTTTGTGGACGCATAACAAATAGATACATAGCGCCAAAAATAACAACAATGTAAACTATCATTAACCACATTGAAGAACCTGCAGCAGCAGTTGTAGCTGCTTTTTCTAAAACAAAAGCACTAAAATTCATTTAAAATTCCTCAGAAAACATATTATATGTATTATACATTAAAAAAAGATAAAAATCAAGCAAAACTGCTATATTCGCTTTGAATATATTGCTTCTTTTTCTTTTTTGAATTGTGCAAAGTTACCGTTATCAAGCGCGTTGCGAATATCTTCCATAAGTTTGTTATAAAACCAAAGATTATGCATAACAAGAAGTCTTTGTGACAGCATTTCCTGACTTTTTAATAGATGACGAATATAAGCGCGACTGTAACGACTGCAAACGGGACAACCGCAATTTTCATCAATAGGGCGCATATCATATTCATACTTTTTATTGTTAATATTGATAATACCCTCGCTCGTAAATAAATGCCCGTGTCTTGCATTTCTGCTTGGCATAACACAGTCAAAAAGGTCTATTCCTCTTTCAACCGCATTTAAAATATTAGCAGGAGTACCAACACCCATTAAATACCTAATTTTATTTTTAGGCATATGAGGTGTCACCTGTTCAATAATATCATACATAACTTCGGCAGGTTCACCAACTGCCAAACCACCAATGGCGTAACCATCGAGGTCTAAATCGGCAATTTCTTTCATATGATTTATTCGTAAATCAGGGAATGTGCAACCTTGGTTAATACCAAAAAGCATTTGCTCTTTGTTAATTGTTTTTTCCATAGAATTTAACTCGTTCATCTTTGTAACGCAACGTTTTAACCAACGGGTTGTTCTTTCACAAGATGCTTTTGAATAACTATGTTCAGCAGGATTTTCTACACATTCATCAAAAGCCATCGCAATTGTAGAACCTAAATTCGATTGTATTTGCATACTTTCTTCGGGTCCCATAAATATGCGCTTTCCGTCCACGTGTGAAGCAAAGGTAACACCCTCTTCTTCAATATTGCGCAAAGATGAAAGCGAAAACACCTGAAATCCGCCGCTATCGGTTAAAATTGGACCATCCCAAGTAGAAAAAGTATGTAAACCACCACAATCTCTTATAACCTCATCACCAGGTCTTACGTGCAAATGGTAAGTATTTGAAAGCATAACCTGGCAACCGAGTTGCTTCAAGTCTTCAGCCGAAACAGCGCCCTTAATTGCGCCGCATGTAGCAACGTTCATAAAAGCAGGTGTTTGAACAATACCTCTATTGGTTACAAACTCAGCCCTTCTCGCTCTTCCCTCTTCTTTAATTAGTCTATACATAAATCAATCTCTCTTTTAAATTATAATCATCGCATCGCCAAAACTGAAGAAACGATATCTTTCTTCTACAGCAATATTGTAAGCATTCATTGTATTTTCATAACCCGCAAATGCCGAAACCAACATTATTAGCGTACTTTCGGGCAAATGGAAATTAGTAATAAGTCCATCCATACAACCAAATTTATAACCCGGATATATGAAAATACTTGTATCATCACTACATTCTTTGATTTCGCCGTATTTTTGGAAAGCACTTTCAACAGTTCGGCAAGAGGTTGTTCCAACACAAATCACCCGACCACCGTTTTTCTTTGTTTCATTTATAATATCCGCCGCTAATTTTGGAATATTATAAAACTCGGTATGCATTTTATGTTTAGTAACATCATCAACCTTTACAGGTCTAAAGGTACCAAGTCCAACGTGCAAAGTAACATATGCTATTCTTACACCCATTTTTTCAATTTCCAATAACATTTCGTTTGTGAAATGTAATCCCGCAGTTGGTGCCGCAGCTGAGCCTAATTCTTTTGAATAAACAGTTTGATAGCGCTCTTTATCCTCTAATTTTTCTTTTATATAAGGTGGCAAAGGCATTTGACCAACTTCATCTAAAACCGCAAAAAATTCACCTTTTGGAAAAAATTCAACAATACGGTTTCCATCTTCTAAAACATCTATAACCTTAGCATCTAACTTATCACTAAATTTGAACTCATAACCTGTTTTTGCTTTTTTACCGGGACCTGCAAGACACTCCCAAATATTAACACCTTTTTGTTTTAAAAGCACAAACTCAACAACTGCGCCTGTATCTTTTCTAACCCCGTAAATTCTTGCGGGAAGAACCCTTGTATTATTTAAAACCAAACAGTCACCAGGTTTCAAAAATTCCTTTAAATCTAAGAAAGATTTGTGTTTGATTTCACCGCTTGATTTATCTAACATTAAAAGTCGTGAAGTGTTTCTCGGCTCAATAGGTGTTTGAGCAATCAATTCTTCGGGCAAATTATAAAAAAAATCACTTGTTTTCATATTGAATTAAACTTTCTTTCCAAATTTATTTGACAAAAATTATCGTAAATGTTATTATTAATTAGATCTTATATATTATAATGATTGTAGTTAATCGAAACGATTAAAAAGCGTTTCGATAATCCACTTTTAAGTGGATTATACAAAATTAAATTTTAATATTTAATTTTGTGCTACACTCATTGCAATGGTAAAGGTCAAATTTTTAATAAAAATTTGTCACAAAATCAGAGATTTTGTGGTGAAACAGGATTGTTTCGCCTAACCTTTTCCATTATATTGTAAATTTATATATATATCAAGTGCTAATTTTGAAAGGGACGAAAATTATGAAAAAATATAATGTTGGTATTATTGGTGCTACAGGTATGGTTGGTCAACGCTTTGCCTTACTTTTGGCTAATCACCCTTGGTTTAATGTTACTGCTTTAGCAGCAAGTTCTTCTTCAGCAGGTAAAACTTATAAAGATGCTGTTGGTAACCGTTGGGCAATGACTAGCGAAATGCCCCAAAATCTTTGTGATATGCATGTTTTTGACGCACAAAAAGATATGGAAACAATAGTTTCTAAAGTTGATTTTGTATTTTGCGCTGTTAATATGAAAAAAGATGAAATAAAAGCATTAGAAGAAGCATATGCTAAACTTGAATGCCCTGTAATTTCAAATAACTCGGCACACCGTTTTACTGCTGATGTGCCTATGATTATTCCTGAAATCAACCCACATCACGCTGAAGTAATTGAAGCACAAAGAAAGCGCCTCGGTACAAAACGTGGCTTTATTGCGGTTAAATCCAACTGCTCACTTCAAAGTTATGTACCTGCTCTCTTCCCACTTGACAAATTTGAAATTGAAAAATGTCTTGTTTGTACTTACCAAGCAATTTCAGGCGCTGGTAAAACATTTGAACGTTGGCCTGAAATGGTTGACAATGTAATTCCTTATATTGGCGGCGAAGAAGAAAAGAGCGAAAAAGAACCTCTTAAAATTTGGGGTGAAGTTAAGAACGGCGAAATTGTTCCGGCTGATAGTCCTAAATTTACTGCTCAATGTATTCGTGTTCCTGTTTCAGACGGTCACTTAGCAGCAGTTTTTGTAACATTTAAAAACAAACCAGAAAAGCAAGAAATTTTAA
Organism: Acutalibacteraceae bacterium; assembly: GCA_045587685.1. Lineage (GTDB taxonomy): Bacteria > Bacillota > Clostridia > Oscillospirales > Acutalibacteraceae > UBA737. The sequence goes on along the minus strand of JAZNCS010000018.1, from coordinate 19,922 downwards.
ACATTTGGAACAATTTCAAGGGTGAACCTCAAGAATTAGAACTTCCAAATGCGCCTAAAAAATTCTTAAACTACTTTACTGAAGATGATATGCCACAAACAAAACTTACCCGTACTCTTGAAAACGGTATGGCTGTTTCAGTTGGTCGTTTACGCGAGGATACACAATACGACTACAAGTTTATTTGTGTTTCTCACAATACCTTACGCGGTGCAGCAGGCGGTGCAGTATTACTTGCTGAACTTCTTTGCGCTAAAGGTTATATGGATTAATTTTTTAATAATTTTCCGTTAGGAGTGGTTTTATGAAAAAACAAATTTTCAAAGGTGCGGCTACTGCCCTTATAACCCCAATGAATAGTGACGGAAGTGTAAATTTTAACAGACTTGAAACATTAGTTGAAGAACAAATTGTAAATGGAATTGATAGTCTTGTTATTTGTGGTACTACCGGCGAAAAATCAACTTTAAGATATGATGAACACCTCAAAGTAATTGAAACCGCTACTAGTGTTGCAAAAGGTAGAGTTCCAATTATCGCAGGAACAGGTAGTAATGATACAGTTTATTCGGTTGAACTTTGTAACGATGCCGAAAGCGTTGGTGCTGATGCTTTTCTTATGGTAACTCCTTACTATAATAAAACTTCTCAACAAGGTTTGATTGCGCATTATAACTATATTGCCGACCGTGTTAATAAACCTATAATTCTCTATAATGTTCCTTCAAGAACAGGTGTTAATATTACTGCTCAAACCTATAAAGAACTCTCTAAACACGAAAACATTGTTGCTACCAAAGAAGCTTCGGGCGACCTTTCGCTTGTTGCCGAAATTCGTTACCTTTGTGGCGATAATTTAGATATTTATTCAGGTAATGATGACCAATTAGTACCTATGCTTTCTTTAGGCGGTATTGGTGTTATTTCGGTAATGTCAAACATTATACCCAAAGAAACACACGATATTTGTGCCCAATATTTTGCAGGTAACACTAAAAAGGCTGCCGAAATGCAAATTAAATATATTGGTCTTATCAAAGCATTATTTAGTGATGTAAATCCTGTACCTGTAAAAACCGCTATGAATATTTTAGGGTTAGATGTTGGCGAATGTCGTTTGCCGTTATATAAAATGGCGGACGCGGCAAAAGAAAACCTAAAAGCAAAACTTATTGAATGCGGTTTACTTTAAAATATAAACGGATGTGTAAAAAATGATTAAAGCAATTCTTTGCGGTGCAAGTGGCAAAATGGGTGGTTTTATCTCAAATTGTTGCGAAACCGATAATGAAATTCAAATTGTTGCAGGTGTTGACCGTATTAACAACGGCCAAAAATTCCCTATTTTTACAAAATTTAGCGATATAAATATTAAAGCTGATGTTATCATTGACTTTTCAACCACCGCTTTAATCGAAGACTTGTTAAATTACGCTGTAAAACAAAATATGCCTGTTGTTATTGCGACCACAGGTTACACAAATGAGCAAATTGAAAAAATTAAAGAAACTTCAAAAATTATACCAATTTTCTTTACATTTAATATGTCTCTTGGTGTAAATCTTCTTTGTTCACTCGCTAAAAAAGCGGCAGGGATTTTAGGAAATAGTTTTGATATTGAAATTATTGAAAAACACCACAATTTAAAAATTGATGCACCTTCGGGCACTGCTTTAATGCTTGCAAATGCAATTAATTCACAGTTCCAAGACAAACTTAATTATGAATATGACCGCCATGCAAAACGCGCAAAACGTACCAAAAATGAAATTGGTATTCATTCAATTCGCGGCGGAACGATTGTTGGCGAACACGATGTGATTTTTGCGGGACACGATGAAGTTATAACTCTTTCGCACTCAGCCGCTTCAAAAGAAGTTTTTGCAGTTGGCGCAATTAAAGCCGCAAAGTTTGTTTTTGACAAGCAACCCGGTTTATACGATATGAATAATATAATGAATTTTAATTAAAAACAAAGCAACCTTTTTGGTTGCTTTATTTTTTTGTATATTTTTTAAATTTTTGCAAATTATAATACTGACCAAAGGAGTTGAAGATATGTTTAATAAAATTTGTTTAGCACTTGTTATCATTGGCGCACTCAACTGGGGTCTTGTTGGTCTTTTCACATTCGACCTTGTTGCTTGGATTTTCGGAAGTAGCACCGCCCTTTTGAGCCGAATAGTTTATACAGTAATTGCACTTGCGGGTATTTGGTGTATCACACTATTATTCAAAAAAAACGGTTGCTGTGATGATGAGTAAAAACAAAGGACGCATTTAAAAATGCGTCCTTTAAAATTTTAGTTGTATTTATCACGTTTTACATAGGTTGTATGCAAGTCATGGTGAGCCTTATGGCCGCCAAAACCGTCATACCATTCACTGTATAACTTTTTAACAACAGGTGATTCGTGTGACTTTCTTAAAACAGAAGCTTTATCTTGGTCGTAAAGTGCCTTTGCGCGAACTGCTTTAAGGTCAACGGTATCACGAACATATTGAGGTTGAATAGGTTGTCCGCCGCCGTTTACACAACCGCCTGGGCAGCCCATAATTTCAACAAATGTCCAACCATCTGGGTTACCGGACTTCATTCTATCCATAACAACCTTTGCAGCAGCAGCGCCTGAAGCAACAGCTACCTTAATATCGCTACCTGCAATATTTACAGTTGCTTGTTTAAGACCCATTGTACCACGTACAGCAGTAAAATCAATATCGGTATTATCTTTACCTGTTAACCAGTCGTTAGCAGTTCTAAGAGCAGCTTCCATAACACCACCGGTAGCACCGAAAATAACAGCAGCGCCTGTATCTTCGCCAAGTGGATTATCAAAATCTTCATCAGCAAGTGCTGTAAAGTTGATACCTGCACGCATAATCATTCGTGAAAGTTCTCTTGTTGTGATAGCAATATCAACATCCGGAACACCAGCTGCCGCTTGATTATCTCTACCGATTTCAAATTTCTTTGCAGTACAAGGCATAACTGAAACGCAAACGATATCTTTAGGGTCGATACCTGCTTTTTCAGCATAATATGTCTTAATAACCGCACCAGCCATTTGTTGTGGTGACTTACAAGATGAAAGATGATCAATCATATCAGGATAGTAGTATTCGCAGAACTTAACCCAACCTGGTGAGCAAGAAGTAATCATTGGAAGTGTTCCGCCGTTCTTGATACGTTCAACTAATTCGTTTGCTTCTTCAACGATTGTAAGGTCAGCCGCAAAGTCAGTATCAAATACCTTGTCAAATCCTAAACGTTTTAATGCTGCAACCATTTTTCCTTCAACGTTTGTACCAATAGGCATATCAAAACATTCGCCCAAAGTAGCGCGGATAGAAGGAGCAGTTTGAACTACTACATGCTTTGTAGGATCAGCCAAAGCTTCCCAAATTTTTGCAGTATCATCTTTTTCAACCAAAGCACCTGTAGGACATACAGCAGTACATTGACCGCAAGAAATACAAGGCACATTAGCAAGACCTACTTCAAATGGAGTTCCAATATTTGTATCAATACCACGGTTGTTAGCGCCAATAACGCCAACGTATTGTTCTTCACAAGCAGCAACGCAACGGCGGCAAAGAATACACTTATTGTTATCTCTAACAAGGTGTGGTGTAGTATTATCTAATTCATATTGGGGTTTAAAACCTTCAAATGCAGATTCTTCTACACCATAATCGCGACAAAGTTTTTGAAGTTCGCAATTTGTTGAACGAGCACAAGAAAGACACTTCTTATCGTGAGTAGAAAGGATAAGTTCAAGTGTTGTTTTTCTTGATTTTTGAACCTTTTCAGTATTTGTAAGAACTTCCATACCTTCTGAACAAGGAAAAACACAAGCGGTAACAAGGCGGAAACCTCTACCCTCGTTTACTTCTACCATACAAATACGACAAGCGCCTATTTCATTTTTTTCTTTCATAAAGCACAAGGTAGGAATTTCAATACCTACTGAACGTGCAGCGTCTAAAACAGTAGAGCCTTTTGGTACACTTACTGAAAGACCGTTAATTTTAACATTTATCATATCCATTTTTACAAGGCTCCTTTCTTATATCTTAGATATTGCTTTGAACTTACAGTTGCCCATACATACGCCACATTTAATACATTTTTCTGTATCAATTTGGTAGGAAGGTAACTTGTGGCCAGGTGCAACATAATCAGTCTTAATAATTGCGCTAACAGGACAATTTCTAGCACATAAACCGCAACCAATACATTTTTCTTTATCAATATCAAATGTAAGAAGGTCTTTACATACACCAGCAGGACATTTTTTATCAACAACGTGTGCAACATATTCTTCTCGGAAGAACTTGAGTGTTGCAAGAACAGGGTTTGGTGCAGTTTGTCCAAGACCGCAAAGTGAATTTTGCTTAATGTAATAGCAAAGTTCTTCTAACTTGTCAACATCTTCAAGTGTTCCCTTACCTTCAGTAATTTTATCAAGGATTTCAAGAAGTCTCTTTGTACCTACACGGCAAGGAGTACATTTACCGCAAGATTCATCAACAGTAAATTCAAGGAAGAATTTAGCCATATCAACCATACAGGTATCTTCGTCCATAACGATAAGACCACCTGAACCCATCATACAACCAATAGCAGTAAGGTTATCAAAATCAACCTCAGTATCAATTAAAGATTCAGGAATACATCCGCCTGAAGGACCACCTGTTTGAGCAGCCTTAAATTTCTTGCCACCAGGGATACCGCCACCGATATCATCAATAATATGACGAAGTGTTGTACCCATTGGAATTTCAACAAGACCTGTGTTATTGATATTACCGCCTAAAGCAAATACCTTTGTACCCTTTGATTTTTCGGTACCCATTGAAGCAAACCAATCAGCACCCTTAAGAATAATTTGAGGAATATTTGCAAATGTTTCAACGTTATTTTCAACAGTTGGTTTGCCAAACAAACCTTTAACTGCAGGATATGGAGGACGAGGTCTTGGCTCACCGCGGTTACCTTCAATAGAAGTCATAAGTGCAGTTTCTTCACCGCAAACGAATGCACCTGCACCAAGACGGATATGAAGATTAAAATCAAATCCTGAGCCAAAAATATCTTTACCTAAAAGACCATATTCTCTTGCATCATCAATAGCTTTTTGTAAGCGCTTAACCGCAATAGGATATTCAGCACGAACATATACGTAACCTTCAGTAGCACCAATAGCATAACCTGCAATAGTCATAGCTTCAACTAAGCAGTGTGGGTCGCCCTCAAGAACAGAACGGTCCATAAATGCACCCGGATCACCTTCATCGGCATTACAAACAACATATTTTTGGTCAGCTTTATTAGGTGCGGTTAAAGCCCATTTACGACCTGTTGGGAAACCACCGCCGCCGCGTCCGCGAAGACCTGAATCTATAACAACATTTATAACTTCTTCCGGTGTCATCTCAGTAAGAACCTTACCTAAAGCTGCATAACCGTCCATAGCTATGTATTCTTCAATACTTTCAGGATTGATAACACCGCAATTACGAAGAACTACACGGTTTTGTGATTTGTAAAAAGCAGTATCACTAAGGGCTACAGTTGCCTTATCAACAACCTCTTCAGAAGCACCTGTATCACTATAAACCAAGCGCTCAACAATACGACCTTTAAGAAGATGCTCTTCAACAATTTCCTTTACATCTTCGGATGTAACACGGCTATAGAAAGTACCGTCAGGATAAACAATTACAACAGGACCTAATGCGCAAAGACCAAAGCAACCTGTTTGAACAATCTTTACTTCTTCCTCAAGACCGCAATTTTTAATATTGCTTTCAAACGCTTCCTGAATTGAGAGACTTCCTGAAGATGTACAGCCGGTACCGCCACAAATTAGTACATGTGCACGAATCATAAACTATACCTCCAATTTATGCCTTATGAGCAGTAATTGTGTAGTCAGCTACAACCTTACCGCCCTTAAGATGTTCTTCAATAATACGCTTAGCCTTTTCGGCATCAACCTTTACATAAGTAACCTTTTCTTTATCAGCCTCATAAATTTCAACAATCGGCTCATATTGACAAAGACCTATGCAACCTGTCTGAGAAACACGAACCTTCTCAGCAAGTCCCGAATTATTAACACCCTCAACAAGGGCATTAAGCACTGGACGAGCACCCGCAGCAATACCACAAGTTGCCATACCAACAACTACACGAACTTCGCCGGTACCCTCACGAAGAACAACCTTGTTCTTCATTTTTTCTTTAATTGCTTGTAATTCAGCTAAAGATTTCATTTATATCTTCCTTTCAATTAAAGATTAAAGAATATTGTTCTTTCAAATATTCCTCAATCCATTTAATTACTTCGTAAGTATCAAGAGGAACACCTTCAAGTGTTTCTCTTAACTCCCTTGTATCAAGGACTACTTCCCCATTGTTTGATTTATGTGTAAAACTAAAATCAACTTGTGGGTGACCCTGTATCAAGGTTTTAATAGTTTCTACTACGTCACCTAATGGTGTACAGTCGATATGATTTTTTACAAAAGTGGCTTTAACAACAGTGCCGTGCTCTTTTGGGAATTCTTCAAAATGCTTTGAAAAAATCTCAAGTTTTCCGCCTGTTTGTTCTGCCGCCATTTTTAAAAGCGGCAACCCCATGCCAACCTTTCGTGTTGTTCTTGTTGTATAAAACGGATTTAAAACCGTTTGTAAAACTTCATTTTTCATACCTTTTCCGTTATCGGAAATAGTAAGTATAAGATTTTCATTTAATTCTTCAATGTTAATTTCAGTAAGGGTTGCCCCCGCTTTGACCGAATTTTCAGTAATGTCAAGAATATTAAGTGATAATTCTTTCATAACTAATTCCTCAAAAGTTTAAAAAGGTTGTTTATAGCATTTGCGTCATCGTCGGGCAATAAAAAGTAATTTTCCTTTTCACTAATATCCCATATATAGTGCGCATCACTGCTAACTATAAATTCGCAATTTGTATTTTTGAAATTTTCTGCTTTTGTTTTATCGTGCAATTCGGCAAAATTATACTCGCTGTCACTCGGCATTCCACCCAGTACCGCAGTAACCGAATTTGACTCACGGTCAATATGTGCGGGATAACACACACCGCCAAATTTTGCAACCAACATAGGTACATCATCAAACGAAATTGTAGTAGCATTAGAAAGCAAATATTTTTCGTTAGAAATAATATTATCTTCACGGTCTACAACTAATTGATTACCAAAAATATCGGTTCTGTTTTCAATTAAAATTCTTTTTGACTGTATTTCCTTTTCAAAATCAGTTGCATTTTGCAAATTTTCAAAAAGACAAATAACGTGAATTTCTTCTATTGTAGTAAGTTCCATACCCGCTATTGCCAAAATGCCGTATTCATTTGCCGCATCAAAAAAAGCAGGACAGTTTTTAGTGGTATTATGGTCGGTAAGCGCCATAATTTGCAGCCCGTTTAAAACACCCATACCCACAATATTGCTTGGTGTCGATTCATCATCACCACAAGGCGACAAACAGGAATGAATATGTAAATCGTAATAATACTTTTTCATATTAAACTTTCCAAATAAATCGCTGTCTGAAAAGCAGTCATTGAGGTAGAAATAATGTTTATCTCTTTTTCTTTAGCGGCTTTTAAAACATCTTCTTCAACCATTACATCTTCTGCTAAAATAATGCACGAAGTATCCACAAGAGAAGCTACCGCTAAAATATTTAGATTTGACATAATAGTTATCCAAGCGTCACCGCTTTTTGCTCTGCCCATAACCCAGCTTAAAAGGTCACCAATATAAACTCCCGTAATCTCACGGTCAGGACATTTCAAGGATACTTCTTTAAAAAGTTTATTATCAATTAAGTTTTTAACTTTCATCCTCGTACACACCCTTTTCCCTGTGTAATCTGATAAGGCAATCTTCTATTTTGGCTTGATTTTTAACAATGTCCTCGGCAAGTGCACGGCAGTTAGGGGCACCGCAAGAGCCACAGTCAAGTCCGGGTAAATCGGCTTTAATTCTTTGAATATCCGCCATCATACGCATCGACTCAGCCATATTATCACTAAGTCGTGAAATAGGATTATATGTTGGCAAACTGTTAAACAAATACTCCTCAGGCACATACTCGCTGTCATCGCCCTTAAAGTTTTGCGAAACAGGTAAATAACGCCTTATTGCCCTTAATTTAGCTTTAGCTATAAACGGATTTTGAATTGTTAAAACGCCTCCCACACAACCACCTGTACAAGCGTTCAATTCAATAAAATCTAAGTGTGGAATATTTCCGTTTTCAATTTGATCAAGAACTTTGATTACGTTTTCAATACCGTCCGCCGCTAAATAACTGTCGTTAAAAATCGCGGTAGCTTCGCCACCAGATGTCGCCCAACCGACCCCAATCCTACCTGTATTCGAAATTGGTTTGATTGGATTTTCGTGGCGCATAACGTTTATTAGTTGAAAATAAATGTCTCCTATAGAAACTACCGTATCAACGTAACTTTTATAATCAGCAAAACCGTTTTTAACGTAACTTTGCTTTGCAGGACAAGGCGATATAAAGCAAGTGCCTATTTCACTGTCCTTTAATTCAGGATGTTCACGTTTGGCCTTTTCTTTAGCAAGACGTGCCGCAACCTCCATAGGCGGAAGCATGTGTATCACGTGGTCATTCAAAGAAGGAAATCTTAAGGCAATAAGCCTTGTAACAGCAGGACAAGCCGAACTTATAGCAGGTTTTGTAATACCGTCAGTCTTAAGGTAAAGCCTTGTATATACCGAAACTAATTCCGCTGCAGCAGATACTTCAAAAACATCATCAAATCCAATTTTCAAAAGACCGTCTAAAACGTAATCAATATCTTCAAGATTTTCAAATTGACCGTAAAGTGTCGGGGCTGGTAAAGCGATTTTCCACTTAAATTTGTCCATTTCACTTAATTGGTCACACTTTGCTTTTTTAGCATTATTGGGACAAACTCTAATACATTCGCCGCAGTCAATACATCTTCCCTCGTTAATAACTGCGCGGGAATCTCTGATACGTATTGCCTGAGTAGGACAATGCTTTAAGCAGGTTGTGCAACCACAGCATTTTTCAACGTCTAAATAAACCGAATGCTTATAAGTATTCATAATACATACCTGCCAAAATTATTTGATATTAACACGCATAGTAATATTTGTGCCAACACCAACTACTGAATCAATGTTCATATAGTCGGTATAGCGTTTCATATTTGGTAGGCCCATACCCGCGCCAAAACCTAACGAGCGGATATTATCAGTAGCAGTTGAATAACCTTCCTGCATAGCTTTTGTAATGTCCTTGATACCAGGACCTTTATCGCAAAGTAAAATTTCAATATAGTCTTCACACACAATAACTTCAGCAGTACCGCCGCCAGCGTGAATTACCATATTAATTTCACCTTCGTACATAGCTATTGAAACCCGCCTTATAATTTCGGGATCAAGACCTAATTGTCTTAAATTCTTTTTCACGGTAACTGAGGCATGACCTGCGGAAGTGAAATCATTACCATCAACTACATAATGAAAACGTAATTCTTCAGACACTTTTTACCTTATTTCCTACAAGACCGTTAGTATATAAAATACCACAAGCCTCATACATTCTTTTTTCGGTTTTTAAAATAACAATGCCGCTTTCTTGAGCAAGACTCAACATTTCTTCGGTCGGTTCTTTAGAACGTACGAAAACTACGCATTGCATATCCATCATAACCGCAGTTCTTATAACTTGAGCGTTTAGAAGCCCTGTCAACAAAACAGCTTGGTCCTTAACATAGGCTAAAACGTCACTCATCATATCGCTTCCGCAAGCTGAGTAAACGTGTTTTGAAAGTGAATCTTCACAGGTTAAAACCTCAGCCTCAAGTAAATCTTTAATCGTACTAATTTTCATATAAAATATCCTTTCGGATTATTTTTCGAAACCGTATTTTTTCAAGATATCGTCAACATCATCTACTGTAAGACGACCGTAAACTTCTTCGTTTACTGTTAATACAGGCGCCAAACCACAAGCACCTATACAGCGACAAGCAGTTAATGAAAACTTACCATCAGGTGTGCATTCGTCAGAACCAATACCCAAACGTTCTCCTAACTTATTAAAAATATCGCCTGAGCCCTTAACATAACAAGCAGTTCCCAAACAAACCGAAATGTTATATTCACCCTTTGGACAAAGAGAAAATTGAGCGTAGAAAGTAGCTACGCCATAAACCTTTTCAAGCGGAACATCCATACCCTCAGCTATCATTGTTTGAACTTCAATCGGAAGATAACCGTAAATGTCTTGCGCTTGTTGCATAACAGCCATTAACAAACTTTTGTCGTGCTTGTTGGTAGCTATGACTTCCATCAATTTTGCTTTTTGCTCCTCGGTTCCCTTAAAGGGAAGATTACTGGTTTTCTTTATCATTACCGAAGCCTCCTTTTAGTTTTTTAAACTTATATAATATATATAGAGTAATTATATCATAATCACTTAAAAATTAAAAGTAGTTTAGATATTTATTTCATAGAAAATTTACCTGTTTTTTTGTTACATATTCACAAATTTAGTCGTTTTTTAGAATATTACTAAATAATTATTATACAACAACTTGATTTATGAGTGTTGAAAAATGAAGAAAAATATAGTATAATGGCTCTATACTTTTTGAAAGGATATTCTTTTATGCAGATTTTAAACAAAGCGATTGCTTTATTTGTTGCAGTTGTTCTTTGCTTTTTAACAGTAGGTTGTTCCGACAAAACCGAAAAAGCTTACATATATTTTGAACTAACCGAAAAACCAACTACTCTTGACCCTCAAACCGCCTCAACCGACAGCGAACTTTTAATTGTAAAAAACATTTTTGAAGGTTTGCTTCGCAAAAACGAAAACGGCAAAATTGATTATGGCGTAGCTGAAAAATATACTAAAAAAGGTCTTACTTATACATTTACTTTAAGAGAAGATGCTGTTTGGAGTAATGAAGATAAAGTTACCGCTTACGATTTTGAGTTTGCTCTCAAACGCGCGGTTTTGAGTGAAACAAACTCCCCCTTTGTCTCGCGACTTTTTTGTATTTCAGGCGCTGAAGATATTTACAATAATAACGCAAATCCCAATACTTTAGGGGTTAAGGCAAAAAATAAACACACTCTTCAAATAACACTTTGTAAAGAGGATAAAACCTTTTTAGAAACCCTTACTTCCTCTATTGCAATGCCGTGTAATGAAAAGTTTTTCAAAAAAACCGGCGGAAAATACGGACTATCGAACGACACAATAATTTCAAACGGAAGTTACAAATTTTCAAAATGGAATAAAGAAACTTTTGGTATAAGACTTTATAAAAATAAAAATTATAAGGGCGAATTCGAAGCCAAAAACGCCGCTGTTTTCATTTCTTGTACCAAAGACTCTACACCTTACGAACGCCTTATAAATAACAAAGCGGATATAACTTTTATTGATTGTTCTTTAACACAAAATGTTGAAAATTTAGGCTTTAAAACTAAATCTTTTGAAAATATTTGTTGGGTATTAACAATTACTCCCAATTTGCCGCAAAATATCAGAAAATCCCTTTCAATGCTAATTGGTAGCGAAGTTTTTGCTTCTTCGCTTGAAAGCGGTTATACGGTTGCAACTTCCATCTTCCCTACCTCAATTTCAAAAGAAAATATTGCTGCGGGAATTGTTCCTTATAATTTAGAAAGCGGAAAGGAACTATATTTGTCCGAAGTAGGAAATTTAGAAAACAAAACCTTCCCCTCTTCTACTGTTTTGTATTTTTATGATAACGGTTCAATTAAACCAATTATTACTGATATAGTTGGTCATTGGCAAAACAATTTAGGCGCATATGTTAATATTAAATCGGCAAGTTCTCCCGAATTACTTACAGGCGAATTACTTGAACAAACCTATGATTTCGCGGTTTTCCCTGTCCGTGCCGATTCTACAAATATTTTAGAATATACCCAAAAATTTGGCATTGCAAACGGTAATAAAAATTTAAGTGAAATTCAATCGGAAATATTAAAAAATGATACAATTATCCCCTTGGTTTTCCAAAATACAACTATTGCCTACTCAAGTGAAATCACAAAAATGCCAACCGAATGCGGTAACGGATATATCGACTTTGCGTTTATAATTAAAGAATCATAAAAAAGACTCCCTTGTGTAAAGGGAGTCTTTTTTTATTATTTATATTCTTCAATTAGCGCTTTAAACGCAGGTAAGGATTTTTCGATTTGTTCGTAGCTTACGCAATAACTTATTCTAACGTAACCTTCAAAACCAAAACTATCGCTTGGAACAAGTAATAGTTCATATTTTTTTGCTCTTTCGCAAAAAGCGTTAGCATCATTTTCGGGGGACTTTACAAACAAGTAAAATGCGCCGTCAGGTTTAACGCAATCGTAACCATATTCACTTAAGGAATTATAAATTAAGTCGCGGTTTTTCTTATAAGCGGAAATATCGCCTGTAAGACCTTCACACTTAGCAACTGCCAACTGCCACATACTTGGTGCACAAACAAAGCCGAGCGCTCTACCCGCGCCGCAAACACCCGCATACACTTCCGAAGCATTTTCAATTTTTGGTGAAACAAATATATAACCTATACGCTCACCGGGAAGTGATAATGATTTACTGTACGAATAGCACACAACTGTATTATCATAAAATGAAGGTATATATGGAACTTGTAAATCATAAACCAATTCACGATATGGCTCATCACAAATAATAAAAATTTGTGTACCTAATTCTTTTTGTTTTTTATTTAATAAACACGCTAATTCTTTAATTGTTTCTTCTGACAAAACAACACCTGTTGGGTTGTTTGGTGAGTTTACAATAATTGCCTTTGTTTTAGCGGTTATTGCCTTTTCGAGTGCTAAAAAATCAATTTGAAAATCTTCTTCTTTGCACTTTACAACAACTAAATTAGCACCTGCCTTTTCCGCAAAAACGCGGTATTCGGGGAAGAAAGGCGCCAAAGCGATAACTTCATCACCATTATTTACAATAGCATTTAAAGTGATAGTTAAAGAAGCCGCCGCACCGCAGGTCATATAAATCAAATTAGGATTAGCATCAGCGGAAAATCTTTTATTAATACTATCGGCAATAGTTGTTCTAACCGATAAATCACCTTGCGCCGAAGTATAACCGTGAAGTTTTACAGGGCTTGTATTTTCTACTAAATCCAAAAGGCAGTTTTTAACCTCATCAGGCGCCGGAATACTTGGATTGCCAAGACTAAAATCGAAAACATTTTCTGCGCCGATTTCGGCTCTTCTTTTATTACCGTATTCAAAAATCTCTCTTATAACCGAGCGGTTATTTCCAAGACCTACCATTTTTTCGTTTAACATTTTTCTATCCCCTTATTTAATTTCAAGTTCTTTAATCGAACGCAACTGATAGTTTACATTTTTAAGCAATTCAGGTTTTTTAATGGCAACTGCTGCGCCTTTTACAACACTATGAGTCGGGTCATCTAACTGATGCACCTCAATGCCTAAATAATCAGAAATTTTATCGGCAAATCCGTTTAATTTAGAACCGCCGCCTGTTAAATACATACCGTCTCTCATAATATCGGCTACTAAATCAGGGTCGGTTTTATTTAAAACCTCACGAATTGCATTGCAAATAGAATTAACTGTACTGCTAATTGCTTCAAAAACTTCACTTGAAGAAATTTCGAAACTTTCAGGTAAACCTGTAAACACGTTTCTTCCCTTTGCTATCATAGCAATTTCGATATCACGCTTTACCGCAGTACCAACCTTAATTTTAATTGATTCGGCGGTTAAAGGTCCAATTTCAATATTATATTCTTTTCTTATATATCTAATAATTTGTGAATCCAAATCGTTAGAGGCTGTCTTAAAGGAGTCGCAAGTTGCGATACCGCCCAAAGATATAACCGCAACATCGGTAGTACCCGCGCCTATGTCAACAATCAAAGTACCGTGTGGCACGGAAAAATCTATACCAAGTCCAAAAGCAATCGCCAAAGGACCTTCAATAACGGTTATGTTTCTACCCCCTGCCGATTCAACAACATTTGCAAGTGAATGGTGCTGAAGTTCGGTAAGACCGGCGGGAAGGGTTGCAATAATTTGCGGACGCAAAATTTTATTGCCAAAAGCTTGTTCCATATAGTTTTTAAGCATAGCTTCCGCTATATCATAGTCGGCAATAACACCGTGTTCAATAGGATTTACACACATTAAACTATCAGGTGTTCTACCTTGAGTTTGTTTTGCTTTTTCACCAAAATAAATCGGCTCCCAAGTTTCAGCGTCAACCGTTACAACGTTCGGCAACTCTAAAACAACCTTTGAACTTGAAAAAATTACAGTCTTTGAAGAACCTAAATCTATACCAATATCTGTAGCCATATCTATACCTTCTTTTTCTTATTTTCTGACATTAGTCCTGTTACACAGTAAACCCTATCAGCACCTGAAATTAATAATTGTTTTGCACACTCGTTTAAAGTAGCGCCTGTAGTTTTAATATCATCCACAAGTAAAATAGTTCTACCAAAATTTGAGTATCTATAAGAATACATACCTTTAACGTGTTTTTCTCTTTCTTTAATTGACATATCGTGTTGCGAAGTGCTTTTATGTTTACAACTCAAAGCATTAGGCAAAAATTGGATATCCAAAATTTTAGACATTTTTCTCGCTAAAACTTCACATTGGTCAAAACCGCGCGACAACTTTTTACGTTTAGACAAAGGCACATAAGTTATCCCATCAAAATGTATATTTTTATATTCATTTTCAACGCAAATAGACATTTGTTTTGCGAAAAAATCAGCATTACTTTCGTGTTTTCGGAACTTATATTTATACATCGCGTCCTTTGCAACACCCGTGTTATAAAAAGGCGCTATTAATGCATCAAAACAAAAAACCTTCTTATTGCATTCACAGTTTTTCTTTTCGAGTCCACATTTAATGCATCTTTTTAACGGGTCTGGGCGATATATCATTTCGTGACAATAATCGCACAACTCATCACTTTCCGAAATAATTTTTCCACAACAAACACAAGTTTTTGGAAAAAACGCCGAAACTAAAACTTTAAATATTTTTCGCAAAATTTTCATATAAATTGTTTTCCTTAATAAACTGCGATAACAAAGTGTATCTTAAAGTTTTTTTATCGTTATTAGCCATAATATCCCAAACCTGTTTATCACCAACAATAATAAGCATCTTTTTCGCCCTTGTTATTGCAGTATATAAAAGATTGCGGTACATAAGTTTTGAGGGGGTATCCAAAAGTGGAAGAATAACATAATCGTACTCACTGCCTTGGCTTTTATGAACCGTTATAGCATAGGCTAATTCAAGTTGACCAATGTCTTCCGAAAAATATGTAGCAACCTTATCTTCAAAACGAACCTTTAAAATACCCGCTCTAATATCAATATCGGTAATAAATCCTACATCACCGTTGAATATACCCGTTCCGTATTCGCCATTGTCCTTTTTAAACTGCAAATCGTAATTATTTTTAGTTTGCATAACCTTATCGCCAACGCGCAAATAAAAACCCTTATATGTTAATTGCGGGTTGCCCCTCTTATGAGGATTAAGGTTTGCTTGTAAAACGTTGTTAAGATTAACTGTCCCCGTTTCAAGCATACGAGACGGGCATATAATTTGAATATCGGTTAAAGGATTAGCGCCATACGCCGTTGGTAATCTATTACAAACAAGTTGCAAAACCGTATCAACCGCTTCGAAATTATCATATTTCTTAATAAAAAAGCAATCGGAATCCTTATTCGAAAAATCGGCTTCTTTTTTGTTTATAATTGCGTGAGCATTTCTTACAATCATACTTTCCTTTGCTTGTCGGAAAATAGTTTCAAGTCTTATTGAGGGAAAGACATTTGTTGATAAAATATCATTAAGTAAATTCCCCGCTCCAATACTTGGCAACTGGTCAGAATCCCCTACAATAATTATTCTTGAAGTCATTCTCAACGCTTTTAAAAGATTACTAAAAAGCAAAACATCTATCATTGAAGCTTCATCAACAATTAAAACATCGCAATCAAGCGGATTTTTTTCATTTCGTGCAAAATACTGCTTGTCCCCTTCGCCCCATTCAACCTCAAGCAATCGGTGAATAGTTTGCGCTTCCTTACCAATAAGTTCGGTCATTCTTTGCGCGGCTCTACCGGTAGGAGCGGCAAGTTCAATATCAAAATCCCTACTTTCAAACAAACTTATTATCGCGTTTAAAGTAGTTGTTTTTCCCGTTCCCGGACCACCGGTTAATATTAAAATTCCGCTTTCAAAGGCTTCCAAAATCGCCTCTCTTTGAAGCGCTTCAAACTTAATTCCTAATCTTCTTTCAATATTATCAATTTCAAGTTGCTCAATACTTGCCGATTTTTTTATGTAATTTTTCACCGCCGAAAGCCTTGCGGCAATATATTCTTCCGCCGCGCGATATTCCGGCAAAGATAAAAACTCTTGCGCCCCAATTCTATCACTGCAAATGCAAAACTTTTCAATTAGATTATCGCAACAAATTTCCGCTGTGCTTTCCTTACATTCCAATAGTTTACAAGCCACAGGTATAAATTTATCCCTTGGCAAACAAGTATGACCATTAGAAAGATTTTTCCTTAAAACATACTGAAGACCTGCTTCAATTCTTAATTCGCTGTTTTTATCAAAATTATTATCTTCGGCAATTTCTTCGGCAACCTCAAACCTAAAATCCAAACCTGCTTGGCATAAAACGTAAGGATTGTTAAGTATCATTTCATTAGATTTTTGACCGTATTTTCTATAAATATTAACACACTTGTCAGGCGTTACATTGTATTTAGAAAGCAAAAGCATTAAATCTCTAACGCCGTATTGCTTTTGATACTCTTCAGAAATTTCTATTGCTTTATTTAACGAAATTCCCTTAATTGTGCTTAAAGCCTTAGGGTCTTGCTCAATTATTAAAAGGGATTTATCACCAAATTTTTCTACTATTCGCATAGCAGTAGCTGGGCCAACACCCTTAATTGCCCCCGAAGACAAATATTTTAAAATCGCCGCGGCGTTTTCAGGAGCTTTTCTCTCAAAAGAGTCAACCTTGAATTGATTACCGTAATTAGCGTGGACAGTGTATTCCCCATAAAATTCAGCCATATCCCCTTCGTTTAAAAAAGGTAATATCCCAACTGCAGTAATATGTTCATTACCCACTTTAAGTTGAACTACAGTGTAAGAATTAGAGGGATTTCTATATGTAATTTTTTCAACTAATCCTGTAATGCTTTTTAAGTTTTCTTGCATTCACTATAGCCTTCCTTTTTAAAATATAAAATAACACTTTCAAACTGCTTTAATGAGCAAATCATTATCCCTTTTGACTTTGCAAAAGTTGAGGCTTTATTGATATTATCAAAATCCAAAAAATCGTTTATAGCCACAACATAATCCGCATATTTGCTTCCCAACCAATTTCTCTGCTCGGCAACATATCTTAACTGACCCAAATAATTTTCATTTGAAAGAATTACTAATGAATAGGTTGAACTCTTTTTATTTGAACTAAATAAAAAAAGTTTTACCGAGTGTAATATTTCCGCCAAACCAACAATGCAAATAATTAACCCAGTTGCTAGTAAAATATATTCAGTCACTTTTATGCCCTCCGCATTTTATAATTATATTACATTATACGAAAGGGCCAACAGTTTTGATATTAGAAAAATAAAGGGCATTATGCCCTTTATTTTTATTCTTTAAGCGTTATTGTTGTGCTGTATTCACCTACACTCCAAACATTGTTATAATCTTTAAACTTAATAACAACAGTAACGGTATGCGAACCAACTGTTTTATTAGTTAAATCAATTTCCGCATAAACATTTGAAGCACTAATTTTATTGATTTCACTCTTTAAACCGCACAACTTAACATTCTTAATTGAAGCAGCATTTCCTGCCTTTAAAGAAGAATCTAACCCTTTAATTTTAAATTCGGTTATAGTAACCGTTTTCTCAGCAAAGTTTTTTGTATCAACCTTAACTTTGAAATACTCAATATTATCAAAGATTCTTACACCTTCAGGTAATTTTGCAGAAACATCAAACTCATTTGTTGTTTTTGAAATACTGCTTATATCTATTGCAGAAAGAGTAATTTGATTGGTTTTTTCAATAGTTTCAGGTGTACCTATAATCGTAACTGTAGAATGATCAATTTCAGCAGAAAGGTTTTTAACATTAAATCCTTCAGGTAAATTTGTATATGCCACCTTTACAGGCACAGTTTTCTTTTTAGAAATAGGAACCGTAACCTTAACGTTTGTATCGTTTATGGTTAAACCTTTTTTATCAATTTCTTTACCGTCTTTATCATAAAGAAGAATTTCGGCATCAAATGTTTCGCTAAACTTTAAAACCTTATTTACTTTTGTATAAGCTACAACATTTTCGATTTTATTAATAATAGTTCTCGGACCTGTAATTTTAAATGTATTTCCTTCTAAACCGCTTACAACACCGGTTTCAGCAATAAGACCGGTTTCAGCACTTGCACCTTCTGCTAAAGCCTTAACTACAAACTCTTTAGTATCAACATAGTCAAAATTAACCTTTACAGTTGCAGGAGTTATGCTTAAAACTTCATAACCCGAATTTATAGCATTATTCATAACCGAAACACTAAGATTATATTCGCCAGGCGCTGCAACCTCAGCCGCGGAAGCAAAAATGTTTAAATCTTCACCACGCAAGGAACTGACAATATAACTTGGTCCTCTAACTACTACAGTGAACTTTTGAGATGAAATATCATCAACAATATTCATTCCGTTTTCAGAAACTAAAGTATTTTCAAGGTTAATGTTAACCGACATATTTGAAAAAGTTCTCTCTCTTACAGGGTTTTCATTAAGAACAATTACTGCCCACATTAAGAAAGACAAGAAAATTGAAAGCGGAACAATTACTTTTTTATTGTGAAGAAGTTTTTTAAAAGAAAGGTTTGGTAAAAAATCAGTTATTTTTTTCATTTTCATCACTTTCCTTTCCTAAAGACTTCTTGAATGGATTAATTTGTTTCAAAACTGTTGTAACAGCATTGTTTTTTTCGTCATTTTCAGTAAGTAACAAAGAACGAAGTTCCGCACCCGCCGAAACAGCATTAAAATTACGTTTAATAGCACCATTACTTACAATAGAAATTATACCTGTTTCTTCAGAAACCACTAAAACAACGGCATCCGAATTTTCGGTCATACCAATAGCCGCCCTGTGTCGTGTTCCTAACTGATAATTAATATTATCTTGTTGGGTTAAAGGTAAAATACAACCCGCAGCAAAAACCCTACCCTCGCGAATAATCATCGCTCCATCATGTAAAGGAGATTTTGGGAAGAAAATATTATTTATAACCGAAACGGAAGGTGTCGCATCAATAACTGTTCCTGTATTTATAATTTCACCAAGTTGTGTTGACCTTTCAAAAACAATTAAAGCGCCAATTTTCTTTTCTTGCATAATACCTGCTGCTTTACAAACTCTATCAATACAGTCAGATAGTGAGGAATTCTTTTCATCAAAAATATTATGACCAAACTTTGTTCTACCAACTCTTTCAAGTATTCGGCGAAGTTCAGGTTGGAAAATTACCGCCGCAGCAATAATTGCAGAGTCAACAACCCTTGTCAACACCCACTTAAGAGTTGCAAGTTCCCACCAATTAGCAACAACATAAAGCAAAAGTATAATAACAATACCTTTTAAAAGTTGACCCGCTCTGGTTTCACGCAAATAACAAATCGCTTTATAAATAATAAACGACATTACCGCAATATCAATAATAACAAATGG
>JAZNCS010000017.1:0-3901 GCA_045587685.1 Acutalibacteraceae bacterium | reverse complement strand
ACAATAAAAGCACATATTCCTAAAATTCCAAATAAAATAATATCAATCATTTTTAATTACCACCTTTTCATCGTCTATATACATTTCAAATATTTCGGGACTGTCTGTAAGAACTATTCTTACTAATTGCCCCTTTGGGTTGGTACATTCTACAAAACCCCATTCATATTCATCTTCAAACTCGAAATCAAGAACTTCGTTTTCACTTTCTTCTATGATGTCAACAAGTGCTTGAAGCAAGTTATTTCTTTTTGTCGTCATTTTAACGACCCCTTTCTTTCTTTTGTGTCTTTATTATAACACATTCTATTGCATTTGTCAATAGTTTTTTTAAAAATTTTTTTAAATTATTCCTTTTTTATACAGAATGAGCATTGTCAACGCCCACCCTAAAACAACACACATTAAATTGTACATTTTACCACTCCTTAAAACATTTTTATAAAGTTTACTAAATTCAAAACAAGTAAAGCAACATTTAAAATTACAAGGTTTAATCTTTTTGCTCTCCAACAGAATACAGTTCCTAAAATCGCACCAATCAAAAACAATGGTGTAATGTTAATTGTGGTGAAGATACCTAAAACCGCACACACAAGGAACACTAAAGCGGTTAAATCGCTTAATTCAAATTTGTATTTGTTGTTTAATTCAAAATAGTTTATAAATCTTTTCATTTTGTTTTCTCTCTCTTTCTTAATTTCTGTAATCATTATACCACAGATGAGAGATTTTGTCAACCCTTTTTTATAATTTTTCTAAAATTTCTTTTCTTCTTTTTAATTCTTCGTTTAAAAATTGAATAAGTTTAGGCTCAAAATCAGTCAATTCAAAGTCCTTGCAAACTTTTTCAATTTCTTCAATAAACAATTCAAAATCTTCAATACCTGTTAATGCATTTGTTATTTTTAAAGCAAGTTCTCTTGTCATAGGTTTTTACCTCGCTTTCATTATCTACATTATAGCACATCTTGAAGTATGTGTCAATAGGTAAAATTGCACAAATTTGGGATAAAAACTTTGTACACTTTGCCTATTGACTTGCTCCGAAAAATGTGGTATAATATAATTATACGCAAATTCGGTGCGCCTGGGCCGCAGACGCACCGCCGAAGAAAAATGGTTTGGGATTAGACCTCCCAAACCACTCTGCATATTTGCTCTTGGAGAGTTTCAGACCAACCCCAAACTTCCATTGGGTGACCCGCCCTATACAGCTCCATTGCTTCCTCTTGGGTTTCTACTACCTCACCTGTGAGTTGGCTTACATAAAAAGTTTCGTGTGTCTGTGTCATTTTTGTTTTCCCCTTTCCTTTATCTTGATTATATTATAACACACTTTTGGTTATTTGTCAATAGTTTTTACCAAATTTCTTTTAAATTTCCGTCAAGGTCATACTCAAAGTTGAACTCAATAACCTCTTCTACTCCATAATCAATAGTAACTGTTTTATAAATTGAAATGGTTTTGTGGTCAGAATAAGTGATTGCGTCATAGCCGTCACCCTCAACTCTTCCACTCTCTTCTAATGTTTTAATCATTTTTTCAAAATCTGTCATTTTAATTACCTCTTTTTCCTTTATCTTAATACTATTATAACATAGGGGGTGGTATTTGTCAATAGGAAAATGAAAAAATTTTTTTTTAATTTTTTTGAAAAAAGTATTGACAAATTGAATTTAATCTGTTATAATAAGTATGCAAGGTAAGGGAAAGACCTCAGTAAAGGAAACTACCCTTGTAGTCGGTGGAAACTTCCGAATGCCTTGAAAAAGTCCTCCGTTCTGTAAACGATTTACAGTGCCTCTTTTCATTTTAATTCTCCTAAACACAGGCTCTCCCAATAGGGAGGGCTTCGTGTTTGCCTTTCGGGAGAACAAATGTTCTCGTCATTTTCACCAAAAGCGGACAAAAAACTTTGTGAACCTTGCCTATTGACAAACTCGGTTCGTGCGGGCCGCACACGAACCGCCTAAGCAAGAGAAAAGCCTTAGTCGAATTATTCCGACCAAGGCTCCTCATAGAAAGGAAAAAAACATAACTTTTTACAGTGTAGAGGATGGGAAACGCACCCATTATCTAACCAAATCACCTTACTCACAACCCAAGTTTTGTGTTCGCGACCACTCGACTTGGTTAAGTCATTTTCAGGGGGGTCATCGAGGAACTTTCCTCGCCCTCTCTACATTTATATTATAGCACTTTTAGGAGTGTTTGTCAAGGGGATTTTTGAAAAAATTTCAAAAACTTTTAGGTTCTTGCTTATACTACTCTTGAAGTCGAATGTTTGTGTACACCAATCAACTCGTCACCCATTTAGTCGGCAAGATTATGGGTTGTACCTCCCCTTGACACTTACTATTATAACACAAACTTTTCAGTTTGTCAATAGTTTTTTTAATTTACATCAGGTGTAAAAGTGAGTTCTAATGCTTTCATTTGTCCTATACCATACTGCCAAATAAGGACTTCACGCTTTTCTATTTTAAAGTCATACTGCTTAAACCAATTGATTATAATATTCAAATCACCGTCAATCATTTCACCGATTGAGTTGTAACTCGTTCTTTCGTCTGAATACTCTTTAGTAGTTGCTTTCTGTACATAATACCCATTTTTACGATAATGCTTTTGAAGAATAATAGAAGTTGTAGGGTACTGTCCGTTATTTGCTAATTTTTCTAACACCTTACCTACTTTCTCACAAAGTTCGATTGAATTTGTTTTTCTTTCATCTTCAATTCTTTGTTCGTTTTCTTTTGCTAATGTAATTAATTCTGTTGCACTTTTCATTTTTTATCTCTCTTTCTTTTTTGTGTTTGTAACCAAGGGGTATTGCTTGAATGACATTCGTTACCTACTTTTACGGAGTCGTTAGCTCGTTTCGGCGTCCGAGAGGTCTTTTCCCTACCCCTTGTTTACATCTTTATTATATCACAAACCTTGCGGTTTGTCAATACCTTTTTTAAATATTTTTTTGTTTTGTTCTGCGAAGAATATCATTATAATCAAGTCTGATTTTCTGCGACTTTGGGTGGTTAGTCATTTTATCATAATGAACTTCCAAAAGGATTTGAGCAGATACAGTTTCTGCTAAATCTTCACAAAGCATAGCGAAATATTGTGCTTCTGCACTTTCGTGCCCGTGTATGCGAACTACATCATCTAACATTTTTGCTCTTGTTTGTTTCATCATAGGTATTAACCCCTTTCCTTACTTTCTGTAATCATTATAGCACATTATAGGATAAAAGTCAATAGGTAATTTTGCACAAAGTTTGGCTCAAAAATTTGTGCAATCTGCCACTTGACAAAATTTGCGCCGCAGCCACCGGCACCGGCGCGCCGATTATATCACAAAACTTGCAAGTTGTCAATAGGCATATTGCACAAACTTTGACTTTCACTTTTGGTCATTTTGCCTATTGACAACCAAAAGGTCGACTTATGTCGACCTTAGTATCTGTATAGGTTTGAGTTTGGGCGGAGCACTGTGTAGAATTTGCCGTCTGCTCCCTTGTAGAGTTTCGCCGTAACGCCATATAAACCATTTGCATATCCTACTACTGAGTAGGGTTCGGGTATTTGGTTTGGTGTTATGGTGTTGGTGATGTCTATCGCCATCCCCAACTCAACCATATCTGTCAATGCTTTTAATGTAAATTTCTTAGGCATATTCGCCACACTCCTTTTCAATCATTTCAATTTCATCTGCGAGAATTTCAATATCAAACATATTAACAACCTCTTTCCTTACTTTCTGATATTATTATAGCATACTTTGGGGGGTTTTGTCAACCCCCTTTTTTAAATTTTTTCAAGAATTTCTTTACATTTATTGTAAAGTGTTTCATAAGTGTCGCCTTGCTCATAGTAGTCTAAATTGTAGCCACCAATGTG
>JAZNCS010000016.1:0-30407 GCA_045587685.1 Acutalibacteraceae bacterium | reverse complement strand
CGCTGTTTCTCTTTTTTCGGCTGTTTTCTGCCCTAAAAGGGAATGTGGGCAGCCGAACGGCCAAACAGACGGGAGCCTTTTTTGCCAGAAAAGAAAAAACCTCTCCTTTTCAGCAAAAAAACGAAAGTTTTTCGTGACTTTTAAAATCGTGCTTGACAGATGTCGAATTCTCATGTATAATAACACCCGTTGTGGTATTTGGCCCGGTAGTTCAGTTGGTTAGAACGCTAGCCTGTCACGCTAGAGGTCGTGGGTTCGAGCCCCATCCGGGTCGCCATTTAAATGCCTCTGTAGCTCAGTCGGTAGAGCAGAGGACTGAAAATCCTCGTGTCGTTGGTTCGATTCCGACCGGAGGCACCAAGGATATAATGAAGTCACTGCTTGTTTATATCCTTTTTATGCGGATTTAGCTCATCTGGTAGAGCGCCACCTTGCCAAGGTGGAGGTAGCGAGTTCGAGCCTCGTAATCCGCTCCAACAGGGTGCTTAAAATAGCACCCTTTCTTTTTCAAAAAAATAAGGCACCATAGCCAAGTGGTAAGGCAGAGGTCTGCAACACCTTTACGCCCCAGTTCAAATCTGGGTGGTGCCTCCAGAAAAAGAAAGACAAGTCGAAAGACTTGTCTTTCTTTTTCAACTAAATCCGTCTGCGACGGGATAAATCCATCTTTGATGGGTGAAATCGCTTCGCGGTGAAATCGGACTTCGTCGGGTTATGGAGGGATTTAATTTCAACGAAACCGTAAGGTTTCGATTTCACCAAAGGCGTATGCCTTTGATTTCACCGTGAGCAAGGCGAACGATTTCATTCGTATCTCTTGTACAATAACCGCTTTTATGCTATAATACACGATAAGAGGTGATTTTAATGGCAAAAGGTAAGGTTTATACGTCATCTTATCCCGATAATCCGCCGGATTGGTATTGGGTGAACGGTTTGCACGATGCTTGCATTGTTGATGTTGAGTATTTTGAGTTTCCTTTTGACTATGATAAATTTGTTGGAAATAAAAATTCCTATGATAGAAATCTTATGCTATTAAAAATCAATGCTTCGGGTGCTCTATATGAACAAGATATAAAGGAGATTAAATTATTTAATTTCAAAATAATTACTAATAATATTGAACTCCAAGGAAGAAAAAAGGTTTGGTGGCTTGCAGATAGATTAACCAAAAAGGACGGACACTATTATTTGGAAATAGATTTTCAAGATTTTGACTCTTTCCCAGAAGATTTTACGTTTGAGATAAAATTTGATAGGGCAGAAGTAGTAAGATAAGAAAAATCCTCGGTTTTTGCCCAGTTCTTTTTCGGACACGAATGACAGAAAACAAAAAGCACTGCTTTCGCAGTGCTTTTTTGTTTTCAACTAAATCCGTCCTTGCGGACGGGATAAATCCATCTTCGATGGGTGAAATCACTTCGTGGTGAAATCACTTCGTGGTGAAAGCCGACTACGTCGGGTTAGTGGACGGATTTAATTTCACATTTTGCGACAGCAAAATATTTCACCAAAGGCGTAAGCCTTTGATTTCACCGTGAGCAGAGCGAACGATTTCACTTCCACTTGCGACCTTGCCGCTTTTATGCTATAATACACATAGGCGGTGATTTTATGTACAGCTTTATTGCTTTGTGGATACGATTGATAAGTTTGATTTTTCTTGCAGTAATATTGACTGCTATTGTTTTATTTTTTGGAAGAAAGAAATTAAAAAAATGGGAGAAAATAGTATCTATATGTATGGCGGTGCTTTTAGTTATATTAGGCGGTGGCTCTACAATAAAATCGCTGGTGTCACCTAATATTAAAACTGTTGTCGGTACATATCAGAGCGAAATCAGAGAAGCTACAGGATTAAGTCCTTTTCAAATGGAATACTATTTTGTTTGTAAAAATGAAAAAATTTATTTAGATTTAGATGCAATATCTGGGAATATAATATTTGATGGTGATTTAGTTAAAGGGCAAGAATATATCATCTCATATGAAACAGAGAGCAATCTAATTGTTGCTATTTCTCAAAATAATTAAGAAAATCAGGTTTTTCGTCCAGTTTTTTTCGAAAAAGAGAGACGAAAATCCCGTTCGCGAAAGTGGGCGGGATTTTTTATGCTCTTACCCCTATCCCACCTCTCCGCTATTGACTGCGGAAAATTATTTTGATATAATATTTTTAGTAGGTATAAACTACTAAAAAGCAAAACTACAATGGTTTGAAATTTAAAATTATTGGAGGTAAAAAAAGATGAAAAAGGTTATTTCTTTAATTGCTTTAGTTTTGCTGTGTGCGGTATTGTTTGTTGGTTGTGCTAATAATCAAAAAGCAGATAAAAATGTGGATAAAAACGAGACTGTGGATTACAGTGAATATCCATTTGTTAACACTTCGTGGACAAGAGATGCCGAAAACGATATTGAAACAATTCGTTTTAGCGCCCAGGGCGATTTCACCTATTATTGTTCGTGCGGAAACCCTGTAAATGACTCGGATTTATGCGAAGGTTATACCTATGATGACAGTACAAAAACAATCACATTAAATTGTATTGAGGAAACCGATGAAATTGTTACTGTTATTAAAATAGTTAAATGTGAAGAAAATGAACTTCATTTAGATTTTGATGGTGATGTTCGTGTTTTCACTAAAGAAAGCAAATAAATAAACGAAAAGGTAGATTTTAAAATGGGATTTTTAACAGGAAAAACAGCGATTATTACAGGTGCGGGATTTGCCGCTTTGTCTGATGGAAGATGCGGCTCTATCGGCTATGGGATAGCAACTGCCTATGCAAAAGAGGGCGCTAACCTTGTAATTACCGGAAGAAACTTTTCAAAACTTGAAAAGGCAAAGGAAGAACTCGAAAAACTTTACGGAATAAAGGTTTTAATTTACTCTGCGGATATTTCGGCAGGTGCTGATAACGAAAGTATTGCAAAATCGGTTGTGGATGCAGCTATTGCTGAATTTGGAAGAATTGATGTGCTTATAAACAACGCTCAAGCTTCCGCTTCGGGTGTAACAATTCAAGATCATACTACCGAACAGTTTGATTTAGCAATGTATTCGGGTCTTTATGCTACATTTTATTATATGAAGGCTTGTTATCCTTACTTAAAGGAAACCGCGGGTAGTATTATTAACTTTGCTTCGGGTGCAGGTTTATTTGGTAACTATGGTCAATGCGCTTATGCCGCAGCGAAAGAGGGTATTCGTGGATTGTCAAGAGTTGCCGCTACTGAATGGGCAAAAGATGGTATAAATACTAACGTTGTTTGCCCACTTGCTTGGACCGCGCAACTTGAAAATTTCCAACAAGCGTATCCTGAAGCATTTAAAGCAAATGTAAAAATGCCACCTGCAGGACATTTTGGTGATTCCGAAACCGAAATTGGTCGCGTTTGTGTTCAACTGGCTTCTCCAGATTTTAAATATATGAATGGTGAAACCTTAACACTTGAGGGCGGTATGGGACTTCGCCCATAATATTATAAAAAAGCCGTGAATTTCACGGCTTTTAATTTTTTATTATTGTTTTTTTAGAAAAATAATGCTACAATTAAATAAATAATATATTTCTCAAAAAGCCTATATAATCATAACTAACGATAATTTTGAAGTAAGAAAAACAATTATTAAAGGAGAAACTAAGTATGAAACTGACAACTAAAGTTATAGCAATTTTTGTTATGGTAATGTTTTTTTCTACTGCTTTTGTGTCTTGCGGTCGAACAACAAGTATGGGACTTTCATATAAGAGTAATAACGATGGAACTTGTATAGTGTCGGGTATAGGAAGGTGTGTTGATACTGTAATAGTGGTTCCTAGAAAAAATGAAAAAGGTGAAAAGGTTGTAGCTATAGGAAGTGAAGCTTTTAAAAGCGTTACAGGTTTGACTTCGGTTACTTTGCCTGACACTATTACTAAAATTTATGACAACGCTTTTGCGGATAACGGTAGCCTTATTAGTATAAATATACCAAGCAGTGTTGTACTGATAGACCGCGCGGCGTTTAAAAATTGTACCTCTCTTAGTAAGGTTGAGTTACAAGCGGAATTTAAGTATGCAGAATTTGAAGTTGTGGAAAACAGTGATGAAAAAGAAATAATTTTAGGAAGCCGACAACTCATTGATACTATGGGCGAAGAAATCGTATTTCTTAACGACAAAAACCGAGAAGAAATTTATAAAATGGTATTTGGCAACGCGAAGTTGCATTACAAATAGATTAAAAAACGGAGGATTTTTTATGTCAAGCGGTAAAAAGGTTTTAAATGTTTTGGGAATTTTAGCATCTATATTTTTAAGCATTATTTTGGTTGTTAATTTAATGGTAGCGCCAATAGCGTTTTCGGCGATGTCACTTTTAAATGGAAGAAACATTTCTAAACTTGTAAAAAGTGTTGACTATGAAGAAATTATCGAAAATCAAACTGATGATACTTTAGAGAGCGAAATGTTAGTAGAACTTTTAGAAAGTGATATGTTTGAAGAACTTATTGATGTTTATTCAAAAGATGTATCTTCGGTTTTGCTTGGCAAAAATACTGACATTAAGTTCGATGAAGATTTTGTTGAAGACTGGATGGAAGAAAATGTTGAAGAATTAGTTGACCTTTTTGAAGAAGCAGGTACTTTTGAAGATAAATCTTCATCCGAAATCAGAAAAGAAGTTGAAAAAAATATTGATGAAGTAGCAGAACAAATTGCAAAAGAAATACCAACTGCTAAAGAACTCAAAAGACAATTATCTCGCGAAAATAAAGAAGCAAGAGAAATTTTTGGTGTTCTTGAAAGTTTAAATGCTTTAAAGGCTACATTAATCGTTACTATTATAGTTTTATCTGGATTGATTTTTGTTTGCCGACTCTTTGATTTTAGAGGCTTTAAATGGCTTTACATAGACTTGTTTATCGCTACTGCTTTTTCAGCAATTATATGCGCAGGTCTTTCGGTTGCTAAAGGCTTTATTGGCGAAGCTGCGGGGTCTGAAGCAGGGGTATCTTCGGTTGTAGAACAATTATTCTCAACTTTAACTACCGGCGTAATTGTAAGAACAGTAATAATGTTGGCTGCGGCAATCGGTCTTGTTGTAGCATATAAATTTGTTAAAAAAGCACTTGCTAAAAAATATGCGATTGATAGTGAAGTTGTAGAAGAAACTGTAGAAGAAGTTCCGGTATTAGAAGAAAGCGAAAATATTACTGAAGCATAATTTTAAGCAGGAGTAACAAAATCAATCTACAAAAATAAATTGAAATTTAATATAATAATGGTTATGGGAAAAAATTATAATTTTTGAAATTTGTGGTAAAATAAATACAAAGTTTAAAGGAGTGCGTATTAAAATGAAATATGTTTGCGATCTTTGCGGTTGGGTTTATGATGAAGAATTGGGCGATGCAGAAAACGGAATAGCCGCGGGTACTAAATTCGAAGATTTACCCGAAGATTTTGTTTGTCCGCTTTGCGGTGTAGGAAAGGACAGTTTCTCACAAGAATAGTGCTTTAAAAACCTTGGGGAGACCCAAGGTTTTTTCTTGTTTTTTTATAAGTTTTGGTGTATAATGTATTTTGTATAGTTATGCAATTAAATGTATGAGGTGAAAATTTTGGATATTAGGGTAGGAGATAAACTTTTAATGAAGAAAAAGCACCCTTGCGGAGCGGATACTTTTACCGTTACGAGAATTGGTATGGATTTTCGCCTTAAATGTGATGGTTGCGCACACGAAGTAATGGTGCCGCGTGTTAAAGCCGAAAAGGCACTAAAAAAAATAATTAGACCTGATGGAGAGTAATATGTTTGATAAATTAGAGGCGGTTGTAAACCGATATGAACAAATAGGTATTGAACTCACAAGACCTGATGTAGCTTCCGATAATGAACTTTTTAGAAAACTTATGAAGGAGCACAGCGAACTTACCCCTATAGTTGAAAAATATCAAGAATACGTTGCGGCTAAAAATGCCGAAAAAGAGGCTTTGGAAATTTTAGCGGAAGCGGGTATTGATAAAGATTTTAAAGAACTTGCTGAAGAAGAACTTAAAACTGCAAAGGAAAATATTGCGGTATTTTCTGACGAACTTAAAATTCTTTTATTACCTAAAGACCCGAATGACGAAAAGAACGTTATTATTGAAATTCGCGGCGGTGCCGGTGGTGAAGAAGCGGCATTGTTTGCGGGTTCACTTTTTAGAATGTACTCAATGTACGCTGAATCAAAGCGTTGGCAAATAGAAGTTACAAATGCTAATGAAACCGAACTTGGCGGATACAAGGAAATTAGCTTTATGATTGAGGGTAGCGGTGCATATTCTCGCTTTAAGTACGAAAGCGGTGTTCACCGTGTTCAACGTGTGCCTGATACCGAAACACAAGGAAGAATTCATACTTCAACCGTAACTGTAGCGGTATTGCCTGAAGCTGATGATGTTGAACTTGAAATTAACCCTGCCGACCTTAAGATTGATACGTTCCGTTCTTCAGGTGCGGGTGGTCAGCACATTAACAAAACATCTTCGGCAATTCGTGTAACCCATATACCAACGGGTACAGTTGTTGAATGTCAAGATGAGCGTAGCCAATTTAAGAATAAAGATAAAGCGCTTAAAATTTTACGTTCTCGTCTTTTGGATGAGGAACAAAGAAAGCACGATGAGGCTATTGCTTCGGACCGTAAGAGTCAAGTTGGTACGGGTGACAGAAGCGAAAGAATTAGAACATATAATTATCCTCAAGGAAGAGTTACCGATCATAGAATTGGTCTTACAATTTACAAGTTAGAACAATTCTTAAATGGTGATATTGATGAGATTGTAGATGGACTTATAACATATTATCGTGCGGAAGCATTAAAAACAGAGGAAGAAGTTTAATGGAAACAAAAAGGCTTGAAACAACTGAAAAGTCTTATGTTACAAGTATAAATACTGCTGCAAAAATTTTAAAGAACGGCGGAATTGTTGCAATACCTACCGAAACAGTTTACGGACTTGCGGCTTCGGCTTATGATGATAATGCTATAAAAAAAGTTTTTTCTGCAAAGGGAAGACCACAGGATAATCCTCTTATAGTTCATATTGCAAATATGGAAATGTTAAACGAAATAGCGTTGGATATACCCGAAAAAGCGTTAGAGTGCGCAGAAAAGTTTTGGCCGGGACCGTTTACTATGGTGCTTAAGAAAAAGAATAGTATAGCGGCAAGTGTTTCGGCGGGGCTCTCGAGTGTTGCTGTAAGAATGCCTTCTAATAAAATTGCAAGGGATATTATTAAGGAAAGTGGTTTGCCGTTGGCAGCACCTTCGGCTAATTCCTCGGGAAAACCAAGTCCTACCGAGCCGCAACATGTTTTGTCAGATTTAGATGGTAAAATTGATGCGGTTGTTATGGGCGAAATTTGTGAAGTTGGGGTTGAGTCAACCGTAGTTACATTTTTGGGCGAACATCCTTCACTTTTGAGACCGGGCGCGGTAACATTAGAGCAATTAAGAGAAGTATTGCCTGATATTACTGTTGATAAAGCGGTTTTGTCCGAGTTAGAACAGGGTCAAGAAGCGGCGTCTCCCGGAATGAAGTATAAACACTATTCACCAAAGGCGGAAGTTTTTTTGGTTGAGGGTGAGGGTTTTGCTGAATTTGTTAATAAAAAACAGAATAGTTTTGCAATTTGCTTTTTAGAGGAGTTAAATAGGGTAAATGTGCCAAAAATAGAATATGGCAGTGAACAAGATGCTCAAACTTTAGCAAAAAATATTTTTTCGGCGCTAAGAGAAGTGGATAAACTAAATGCAAAAACAGTTTATGTTCACGCGCCTAAAAAAACGGGTGTGGGACTTGCGGTGTATAACCGTTTAATCCGCGCCGCAGCGTTTAAGGTGATAAAATTATGAGTATTGTTATTGGCTTAACCGGTCCTACGGGTTCGGGAAAAAGCAGTACGCATACTGTGTGCAAAGAAAAGGGAATAAAGGTAATTGATTGTGACAAGGTTGCAAGAAATGTCGTAGAAAAGGGTCAACCTGCGCTCGAAGCCTTAACCGAAAAATTTGGAAAAGAAATTATTTTGCCGAATGGTGAGCTTGACCGCAAGGCTCTCGCTAAAATTGCTTTTTCTTCACCCCAAAACACTAATATTTTAAACGAAACGATTTTTCCGTTTATTAAGGAATTAGTTTTGTCACAAATTGATGGTGAAGTTGTTTTGCTTGATGCGCCAACCCTTTTTGAGAGCGGAATTGATGCGATATGCAACAAAACAATCGCTGTTTTAGCCCAAAAAGATATTAGATTAGAAAGAATTTTAAAGCGTGATAACATTTCTTTAGATGATGCTTTAATAAGACTAAACGCCGCTAAAGAAGATATCTTCTTTACTGAAAAATCGGACTATGTTGTATATAATAATAGTGATGTGAAAACATTTTTAAATACTTTTGAAAATTTGCTTAAT
This sequence comes from Acutalibacteraceae bacterium, assembly GCA_045587685.1. Classification (GTDB taxonomy): domain Bacteria; phylum Bacillota; class Clostridia; order Oscillospirales; family Acutalibacteraceae; genus UBA737. The sequence goes on along the minus strand of JAZNCS010000016.1, from coordinate 21,946 downwards.
GAAATAATCAAAAAGGAGAAGATTTAAGATGGGTGCAAAAGAATTAAAGGAAAAACTTTTTTATACTAATAAAAATGGTTTAAAAGGTATTGATGAAGCGCTTTACAGTGCTTGTGAAGAATACTGCGAAGGCTATAAAAAGTTTTTGGATAAGGCTAAAACCGAGCGCGAAGCAGTAGAAACTGCGCTACAAATGGCAAAAGAAAAAGGATTTGTACCTTTCGAATATGGTAAAAAATATAACGCGGGTGATAAGGTTTATTTTAATAACCGCGGAAAAACTTTAGCTTTGGCGGTTATTGGTAAAGAAAGCGTAGAAAACGGTATTAACATTACCGCGGCGCATATTGACTCGCCTCGTCTTGATTTAAAACCAAACCCTCTTTACGAAGAAGCAGAATTTGCGCTTTTCAAAACCCATTATTACGGCGGTATAAAGAAATATCAGTGGACCGCTATTCCGTTAGCGCTTCACGGTGTTTTTGCTTTGAAAGATGGCACTAATGTGAATGTTGTAATTGGCGAAAAAGATGATGAACCCAAATTTGTTATAAACGATCTTTTGCCACACTTAGCTGGGGAACAAAGCAAACGCACTTTGGCTGAGGGTATTAAAGGCGAAGAATTAAATGTGCTCGTTGGAAGTTATCCATTTTGCGATGATGAAGCAAGTGAACTTGTAAAACTTAATATTTTAAATATTTTAAACGAAAAATACGGTATTGTTGAAGAAGATTTTCTTTCGGCAGAACTTGAAATTGTACCTGCTAATAAGGCTTGTGACATTGGTTTCGACCGTTCATTAATCGGTGCTTACGGTCAAGATGACCGCGTTTGTGCTTATCCTGCATTCACTGCTATTTTAGAAGTGGATGCGCCACAAAAAACCGCAGTTGCAATTCTTGCTGACAAGGAAGAAACAGGTTCTTCGGGCAATACAGGTTTAGAGTCTGACTTCTTGCGTTTTGTTGTAAGAGACATTGCAAAAATGCAAGGCGCTGACTATACTGTTGCTTTAAGAAATTCAAAATGCCTTTCGGCTGACGTTAACGCAGGACTTGACCCGACTTTCCAAGATGTTATGGAACGCCGCAACGCTTCAATGCTTAATCACGGCGTAGTTGTTACAAAGTATACAGGGGCTAGAGGTAAGGCTGGTACTTCTGACGCTTCGGCGGAATTTGTAGCATATGTTCGCGCAATGCTTGATAATGCTAATATTGTTTGGCAAACAGGTGAACTTGGTAAAGTGGACCTCGGCGGCGGCGGAACAGTTGCTATGTATATTGCAAATATGGGCGTAGACGTTGTAGATTTGGGTGTTCCGGTCCTTTCTATGCACGCACCTTTTGAAACAACCTCGAAATTTGACGTTTATATGTGCTATAAAGCAATGTATGAATTTATGAAATAGGTTAAAATTATGGTAAAATTAGGGAAGTACCGCCATTTTAAAGGTAATGAATATGAAGTAGTAGCTATTGCTAAAAATAGCGAAACTTTAGAAGAAATGGTAGTTTATAAGGCGCTTTACGGCGAAAAAGAACTTTGGGTAAGACCAAAACGTATGTGGGAAGAAATAGTAGAGCGCGATGGAAAAACTTTTAAAAGATTTGAATATATAGGAAATTAAAATGAAAACGGTAACAAGTGAACTACAACACAAAAAAATGACCGAAACCCCGATAACGCGGCTTTTAGTGTCTTTATCACTTCCTTCGGTTGTAAATATGCTTTTATCCTCGATTTACAATATGGCGGACACATATTTTGTAACAAGCCTTGGGGAAAGTGCTATCGGCGGCGTTGGTATTGTTTTTTCAATACAGTCAATTATTCAAGCGGTCGGTTTCGGCGTTTCAATGGGTGGAAGTAGTATTGTTTCAAGAAAACTTGGAGAAAAGGATAATAATAGCGCTAACCGTTACGCTTCAAGTTCGGTTTTGATGGGGTTAGTGCTCGGTTCGCTAATTGCAATAATTTGTCTTTCTTTTTTAGACCCGTTGTTGCTCCTTATAGGTGCTACAAAAACAATTTTGCCGTATGCAAGGGACTACGCTACGGTAATTTTGTTGGCGGCTCCGCTAATGTGCACTTCCTTCGTGTTAGGTCCGTTGCTTCGAGCTGAGGGAAGGGCGACTTTTTCAATGACAGTCGGTCTTTTGGGCGGACTTATAAATATGGGTTTAGACCCGATTTTTATTTTCGTATTAAAACTTGGTGTAAAAGGTGCGGCTATTGCTACCGCTATTAGTCAGGTTATAAGTTTTTCTATAGCAATGTCGTTTTATGTTTTAGGTAAGGGTGTTATCAAACTTTCACCTAAATATATAAGTCGCTCTCTTTACGATTATTGGCTTATTATAAAAACGGGTGCGCCAACGGTGTTTAGGCAAGGACTTGGAAGTGTTGCAACAACTTTACTTAACGTTAGGGTTAAAGTTTATGGCGATGCCGCCGTTGCTGCGGTAAGTCTTGCAAATAAAATTTATATTTTTATTCGTTCTATTGTTTTGGGTGTTGGACAAGGTTTCCAACCAATTGCGGGTTATAACTTTGGCGCAAAACGACTCGAGCGTGTTAAAAAAGTGTTTGTTGCGGCAACTGTTTTCGGATCGGTTGTGGCTATAATTGGCGCGGTGCTCTGCGCGGTTATTCCAACACAGGTTATTGGTCTTTTTGGTGCCGAAAATCCACAGGTTGTTAAAATTGGCGCCAGACTTTTACTTATGTATAGCGTAGCGCTTCCGTTTTTAGGATTTTCTTCTTATGTTAATATGATGTATCAGTCATTGGGTTTTGTAAAGGGCGCTACATTTTTGGCTTCTTGTAGGCAGGGTGTGTATTTCATACCGTTAATTTTAACTTTGCCTATTTTCTTTGGAATAGATGGTGTGCTTATTACCCAACCAATAGCGGATATTTTAACATTTGTAACTGCGATACCATTTTGTATATGGTTTATTAAAAAGATACTAAGTACTAAAAAAACACCTGAGTAATCAGGTGTTTTAGTTTTTAAGTGAAAATTTATCTTGATTTTTTTTTAATGATATATTATAATATATTGGCGCTTGCAGAGATGGCTGAGCTGGTCTAAGGCGCACGATTGGAAATCGTGTGTGCACTAATACTGCACCGGGGGTTCGAATCCCCCTCTCTGCGCCAGAAAAACCGACTTGTTTCGACAAGTCGGTTTTTCAACTAAATCTACCCTTTCGGGTGGGTGAAATATTGCTTTAAAATATGAAATCCTCAATTCGTTCGGGTGAAATCGCTGCGGCGGTGGGTGGATTTAATTTCACATTTTGCGTTAGCAAAATATTTCACCGAAGGCGAAAGCTTTTGATTTCACCGTGAGCATTCGCAAACGATTTCACTTAAAATATGTAGTGGTTCAAATCCGTAACGAGCAAAGCGACTGCGATAAAAACATTTTTAAAATTAGGATTTGAAAATATTTGTTATTTTAAAGAGAAAAAACTTAATAAAATAAATATCTAAAACGAAAACGACCAACAAAAGTTGGTCGTTTTTAAAATTTAGAATCCTATAAGTTTTGTGGCGGCATCAGTAAGTGAAGAACGTTTGCTTTCTGCATCAGTGTCATTTTCACCCACGGCGCAAATATAAAGTTTGATCTTTGGCTCTGTGCCCGAAGGTCTTACAATTAGCGTACTTCCGTTTTCGAGGTAGTAGAAAAGTACATTTGATTTTGGTAGTGAAATAGCAGTTTCGGTTTTGTTTAAAGTATCAATAGAAATTCTTTCACCATAGTCATTGATTTTAACTACTTTGATACCATCAATTTCTTTTGGTGGATTTTCACGAAGTGAAGCCATAATACCATTGATTTTTTGCATACCACTTTGACCTTCACAGGTGAAACTCTTTTGAACAGAATAGTAATAGCCGTACTTTTTGTAAATGTCGTCCATTACATCTATTAAGGATTTACCAAGGTTTTTGTAGTAAACAGTCATTTCGCAAATAAGCATAGAGGCAACAACGGCATCTTTATCACGTGCATAATCGCCTGTAAGGTAACCGTAACTTTCTTCAAAACCAAATACATAGCGTTCGGGTTCGCCTTTTTGCTCAAGAATGGTTATTTGTTCGCCAATGAATTTGAAGCCTGTTAGAACGTTTACAAGTTCGCATCCGTAATCATCAGCAATTTTTTGGCAAAGTTCGGTTGAAACGATTGTTTTAACTGCTAATGGATTTTTCGGCAAGGTATTATTAGCGGTTCTTCTTTCTAAGATATAGTTTAAAAGTAATACGCCAACATCGTTACCGCTGAAAAGTTTATAATCTTCTCCATCTTTAACTGCGATACCTACGCGGTCGCTATCTGGGTCGGTAGCAAGTAAAATATCGGGATTATAAGTTTCGGCTAATTTTAAAGCACACTCAAAAGCTTGTCTAATTTCAGGGTTTGGATATGGTGCAGTAGGGAAGTTGCCGTCGGGCAATTCCTGTTCGGGAACAACCGCAATATTTTTAACACCGATTCTATTCAAAATAGCGCGTACAGGTTTGTTACCTGCGCCGTTGAGAGGGGTGTAAACAATCTTGAGGTTAGAAATATCTACGTTAGGTTCAACCCTTTGCGCTTCAACGCAATCAAGGTATTTTTCAATAACTGATTGGTCAATGTATTCAATCTTACCCTCTTTAACTGCGGTTTCAAAATCACAGGTTTTAACGCCTTCAAAGGTATCAACACTGTCCATAATAGAAAGAACATAGTCAGCAGCTTCGGGACCTAATTGGCTACCATCAGGACCATAAGCCTTGTAGCCATTGTATTTTGCGGGGTTGTGACTTGCGGTTATAACAACACCGGCATCACACTTAAGGTGTCTTACAGCAAATGAAAGCATAGGAGTTGGCATAAGTTCATCATAAATATAAACTTTAATACCATTTGCAGCAAAAATACTTGCGGCACATTTCGCAAAAACATCGGATTTGATACGGCTATCATACGCGATGGCAATTTTTCCGTTTTTAGTAACCGAATTAACATAAGCCGCAAGACCTTGTGAGGCTTTGCCGACTGTATAAATATTCATACGGTTAGTACCCGCGCCAATAACACCGCGAAGTCCTGCTGTTCCGAATTCTAAATCCTTATAAAAGGCATCGGAAATCAGCTCTTCATTATTTTCAATTTCTTTTAATTCTTTAATTAAATCTTTATCGTTAACTGCTTTTTCGCACCAAAGGCGGTAATTTTTCATTATCATATTGCAGCCTCCTTTTATATAATAATAAAGTTTTTTAAGGTGTTTGTCAATATTTAGGTGAAATATAACATTTATCGACAAAAAGTTTGTAAAAAATGGCTTTAGAAACCAAAAAAGTCCATATTTATAGTTAAAAATGCACAAATTTAGAGCCTTTTTTTCTACTTGACTTTTTTTAAAGTGTAATGTATTATTAATATAATATTGGACAGTAGTGCTATTTTGAGGTAAGAATGGGTAAAAATTTTGTCGAAAATACCAAAAAATTAACAGATGAGGAGATAGTTTCACTTATCAACTCGGGTGACTTTGAGTTGTTAAAGGTTATAATAGAAAGATATTCCTCGGTAATAAGTTTTTACGTACATAAATATTGTCCACAATGTGACCGAGAGGACGCTATTCAAGAAGCAACTTTTGCTTTGTATTCGGCGGTTAAAAATTTTAAAGCGCAAAAGGCTTCATTTTCGACATTCGCTTCACTTTGTATTAAGCGCTCGGTAATATCTAATCTTAAAAGTGAAAAAAGGCTTAAAAACATACCTCAAGAACTTAAGGATTCTTTAGAGGATGTTAGTGTTGTTGATATTAACACACCTGAAGATATTGTTGTAAATAACGAAAGTTATAAAACCTTAACCGAAAACATCAAATTAGAACTTTCTAATTTTGAGTATAAAGTTTTGCAGTTGTATGTATCTGAAAATAGTTATGCAAAAATTGCTAAAAAACTTGATGTTTCTGAAAAATCGGTTGATAATGCGTTAGGTCGCATTAGAAAAAAATTAAAACAAAATAAAGGTTAGGTTTAACCTTTTTATATGCCCATGTAGCTTAAAAAAGCAGAGCGTTGAAAACAAAGATGTCGGTGCGATTCCGTCCGGGGCTAAAAAATATACCAAGTGAGGTAAAAAAGATGTTTGAAGACAAGACATTAGTATGCAAGGATTGCGGCGAGGAGTTCGTATTCACTGCAAGAGAACAGGAGTTTTACGAATCAAAGGGCTTTGTAAACGAACCACAACGTTGTAAGCCATGCCGTGACAAGCGTAAGAATGCCGGCAGAGCTCCAAGAGAAATGCACGAAGCAGTATGTGCTGCTTGTGGCGGTACAGCAAAGGTTCCTTTCATTCCACGCGATGACCGTCCGGTTTATTGCAGCGAATGCTTTGCAAAGATGAAAGAAAACGAAGCAGAATAATTTGGTTTAAGCTACCGTCTCACAAAGTGAGGCGGTTGTTTAATTTTAAGTGCTCTAAAGTGAAAACTTTAGAGCGTATTTTTTTCGATTGAAAAATTTTAAAAAATAGGGTATTCTTAATATGAATTAAATTTCAAAAAGTTCATATTTTCGTAATAAAATTGTTGTATTATATGTTTATAAACATATACCCGAAAGGGAGGATTATTTTGAAACATAAAATTTTAATTGTTGATGATGATTTAAATATTTGTGAACTTTTAAGGCTTTACCTTGAAAAAGATGGCTTTGAAACAATAGTTGCTAACGATGGTTTACAGGCGGTTGAATATCAAAGTAAATATTCACCTGACCTTATTTTGCTTGATATAATGCTACCTAAATTAGACGGTTGGCAGGTTTGCAGAGAAATACGAAAAACAAGTGAAACTCCTATTATAATGCTTACAGCAAAAGGTGAAGTATTTGATAAAATTTTAGGTCTCGAACTTGGTGCTGATGACTATGTTACAAAACCTTTTGAAACTAAAGAAGTTATTGCGCGTATTAAAGCGGTGCTTCGCCGAATAGATGCAGAGAAGAACATTAAAAAGCGTGAAGTGAAATATGATAAATTAATAATAAACCTTACTAACTATGAACTTGTAGTTGATGGAAATAGAGTAGATACTCCGCCAAAAGAATTAGAACTTGTTTACCATTTAGCAAGTAATCCTAACCGCGTTTATACTCGCGACCAACTTTTAGATGAGGTTTGGGGTTTTGATTATTATGGTGATTCTCGTACTGTTGACGTTCATGTTAAACGTTTACGTGAAAAATTAGAAAATGTGTCAGAAGAATGGTCTTTAAAAACAGTTTGGGGAGTAGGATATAAATTCGAGGTTAAGTAAAGTATGAAACTTAAACTTTTTAAAAAGTATTTTCTTACAAATGCCGTAATAATACTTTTAAGTTTTGCGGTAATGTCAATGATTTTGTCGGTTGTGCTTAATGGATATATAGCCCGTTCGGAATATAAAACATTGAATAATCATTGTGAAAAAGTTTCCGCGTTTTTAACCGAGGAAGCACTTGAAAAAGACTCTGAAGATTATGTGCAAACAGTAAATATTGCAAACAGTTTATCTTCGGTTTCTAATGCCGATATTTTTGTAACCGATAGTTCGGGTAAAATAATTATTTGCGGTTGTAAGGATTGGCAGGTTGATAACGATTGTTTTCATACCGATTATACCGTTTCGCAAAAATTTTTAGATATTGCTAAAAATCAGGAAAAAATATCTATAACTAATTTAGACATTTATCAAAAACCGCATTATATGGCATCTAAAACGGTAAAGGACAGTAACGGAGAAAGAATTGCATATGTATTTTCATTGGCACCACTTTCAATAGTTAAAGGGTTGATGAAAACAATGTCGCGGTTATATCTTATTTCCGCAATAGTGCCAATTGTTTTAATGTTTTTTGCAATTTATATTATGACCTACCGTCTTACAAAGCCGCTAAAGTTAATGTCAAGCGCTTCTAAAGCGATGGCAAAGGGCGACTTTTCAAAGCGAATACCGGTTACAAGTGATGATGAAATCGGTGAACTTGCGGTTTCTTTTAATATGATGACAAACTCGCTTTCACAACTTGAAAGTATGCGAAAAAGTTTTGTTGCTAATATTTCGCACGAACTAAAAACTCCTATGACAACAATAGGTGGATTTATTGATGGTATTTTAGACGGAACTATTGAAGAAGAAAAACAAAAATACTATTTAGAAATTGTATCGGGTGAGGTTAAAAGACTTTCGCGATTGGTTTATTCAATGCTTAGTATGGCTAAACTTGAATCGGGCGAGTTTAAATTAAATCCTAAAACTTTTGATTTTAGAGAAATGCTTTGTACTATTGTTATAGGTCAAGAAAAGCGGATATTAGAAAAAAATATTGATATTATTGGTTTAGATGAGGTAGAACAAACCGAAATTTTTGCCGATAAGGATTTAATACACCAAGTGGTTTATAATTTGGTTGATAATGCGATTAAGTTTGTAGATGTAAGCGGCAAAATTGATTTCAAACTTTCTAATAATAAGGAAAATTTAACCTTTATTATAACAAATAGTGGTGAAGGAATACCTAAAAAAGAATTGGGATATGTGTTTGAGCGTTTTTATAAACTTGATAAATCTCGTTCAGATAATAAGAATAGTACAGGCTTAGGTCTTTATATAGTTAAAATGATAGTTAATACCCACGGTGGTAATATAGCGGTTGCTTCTAAAGAGGGAGAATATACCTCGTTTAAGGTTGTTTTACCGCTAAAAGAAAAAGGAGAAAACTAATGAGCGAATTTTTTGAAAATAATAATGAGCCCCAATATGATGAGGTTTATAATCACGTAGAAGTTCCTGAAGTGGAGGTGCAAACTGATTATAATAAAAGCGCTAAAGGTTTAAAGATATTTGCTTTGATTTTGGCATTTGTAATGGTTTTAACTGCTGCTTGTGCTGCGGGATACTTTTTCGGCGCGGTTAATAATAATGCAGTTAATATTGATAGAAATACAAAGGTTAATTTAGCCGCAAAACCAAAGGATACCGATGAAATGACAGCGGCCGAGGTTTATGGAAAGGTTAATCCATCGGTAGTCGGAATAATAATATATAATAAAGAGGGAAAAAGCGCACAGGCGAGTGGTGTCATTTATTCTAAAGACGGAATTGTAATTACAAATGACCATATTTATTCTGAAATAAGGTCACCACAATTTAAAATTTATACTCATGACGGGCAAGAATACGCCGCCGAATTTGTTGCAGGCGATATAGTTAGTGACCTTGCTGTACTTAAAATAAAAGGCGGAACTTTTCATGCGGCAACACTTGGCGATTCAAATGAACTTGTAAACGGTGAAAATGTTGTAGCAATAGGAAGACCAAGTGAACCCAAAAACGCTTCTTCTATAACAAAGGGTATAGTTTCGGCAACAAGTCGCCGATTGACAACAACATCAAACTATTCTTCAAGATTAATTCAAACTGATAGTGCAATAAATCCCGGAAGTTCAGGCGGCGCACTTGTTAATATGTATGGTCAGGTTGTTGGTATTACTTCTTCTAAACTTGCTAATGCTGAATATGACACAGTTGGTTTTGCAATTCCAACTACTACAGTTAAGCGAGTGGTAGATGAATTGATAAGCAAAGGAAAAGTTATAAGTCGCGCTAAATTAGGTATTACCTATATGGAAGTAGACTCGGTAACTGCCGAAATTAACGGATATTCAAATGTGGGTATTTTAGTTGATTCTGTAGCAGAAGATAGTGACCTTTACGAAAAGATTAATAAAAACGATATGATTGTTGCAATTAACTCAGTTAAGATTACAAGCGATGATATTGTGCTTGATATTATTGAATCAAGTTCTGCGGGGGATGTAATTACGGTAGAGGTTGTTACTTCGCAAGGAAAAACTAAAACTTACAAAGCACAATTAAGGGCAAATATTAGCGAATCAAGTTATAAAGAATAATTTTTAGAAAACTGCTTTTTTAAAAAGCAGTTTTTTTATTTTAATTCGTTAAATTGACAATTTTTTTGCAAGTGAAACAGTATAATGGTTTTAGGTGATAATTTTGATTGTTTATGCTGATGTTTTAGTTTTTTTAAATTTGATTGTTGACTATTTCTTGCTTTTGGCAACGGCAAAAATAATTAAAAAAAGAACTAAAGTTTTAAGAATGGTTTTGGCTTCACTTATTGGCGGTGTATCTTCTCTTTACATATTTTTTGAGGTGTCAAATATTTTTATTGAAACTGTAATAAAAATTGGATTTTGTTTGGTTATGGTGCTTATCGCTTTCGGTTTTTTAGGAGTAAAGGATTTTTTAAGAAATGCGGTAGTTTTGTTTTTGGTAATGTGCGGTTATTCAGGGTTGATGATAGCGGTGTGGTATGCGTTTAAGCCAGACGGAATGGTTATAAATAATTCGGTGGTGTATTTTAATATATCAACTGTGTGGTTGGTGGTATTTACTGTTACTACATATTTTATTTTAACTTTGTTAAAGTTTGTTTTTTCTAAAAGTTCGCAGTGCGCAAAGGTGTGTAGTGTATGGGTAAGTGCCAATAATAAAAGTTGTAATTTTGAAGCTATTATTGATACTGGAAATTCTTTAGAGGATGTTTACGGGAAATCGGAAATTATTATTGTGGATTCCTTTTGTGTGGAAAAACTTTTTGGCAGTACCGATTATTTTTCTTCAAAAATCTCACCAAGATATAGGTTGCTTCCTTGCGGTACAGTTGCAGGAAACAGTTTTTTAGATGGTGTTCGTTGTGATAGCGGAATTATAACTGTTAATAATAAAAAAATTACATTAGATAAACCTATTTTAGCGGTTTCTAAATTACCGCTTAAAGATGGTTATCAGGGAATTGTTAATCCAAAAATTATTTGTTAAGGTGTGTTTTAAATGAGTATTAAAACTTTAATTTATACTTTTTTAATGAAAATTGGGGTGATAAAGCCAGTCTTTTACATAAACGGCCCTGAAACATTACCCGCCCCTTTAAGCAGTGAGGAGGAGGCTGTTCTTCTTAAAAATGATAACAATTCTTCGCGTGATAAACTTATTGTTCATAACTTAAGGCTTGTGGTTTATATTGCCCGTAAGTTTGAAATTGCGGGCGCTAATATAGAGGATTTAATTTCTATAGGCACAATAGGACTAATAAAAGCGGTTAATACTTTTTGTGTGGATAAGAATATTAAACTTGCAACCTATGCTTCAAGATGTATTGAAAATGAAATATTGATGTATTTAAGAAAAAATTCTTCTCTTAAAAACGAAATTTCTATTGATGAGCCACTTAATATTGATTGGGATGGTAATGAATTGTTATTGTCCGATGTTTTGGGTAGCGATGGAGATGAAATTGGTAGGGAAATAGAACACGAGGATGAGCGTTATTTGTTAAATAGTTTTGTTGTTAAACTTCCGCCACGCGAACGACAAATTATGGAAATGCGGTTTGGAATGAATGGCTACGAGGAATATACACAAAAGGAAGTGGCCGATACTTTAGGTATTTCGCAGTCGTATATTTCGCGCCTTGAAAAAAGGATTATTGTCAAACTTAAAAAACAAATTGAAAAAGCCGTTTAATTGTGATAAACTTTAAACGGTGATTCAATGAAATATTTATATTGGTATTTGTTAATAATAAATGTGGTGGCGTTTTTGATTTGTGCTTATGATAAGTTAATGGCAATAAAACAAAAACGCAGAGTGCCTGAAAAAACACTTATGTTATTATCAGTAATAGGCGGAAGTGTTGGAATGTATGTTGCAATGCAGTTAGTGCGCCATAAAACCCAGAAGCCCAAATTTTGCGTTGGAGTACCGCTTATAATTTTGGCACAACTTACAGTTGCTTACTTAATTTTCAAATTTTTTTGGTAAAATTTAAAAAAATAAAAAATTTATATTGACAAGTACGCTTTAGGTTGATATAATATTAAGGCTGACTAAAAGCGCAGTATGTGATTCATTAGCTCAGACGGTAGAGCACTTGACTTTTAATCAAGGTGTCCGGGGTTCGAATCCCCGATGGATCACCAAATTAAAAACCGACCAATAGGTCGGTTTTTTAATTTTTACGAAATTTGCGGGGATTCGAACCCTGAGAGAATAAAACCACTTTTTTATAAAGTGGTTTTTCTTTACTTTTTGGGGTATTTGTTGTAAAATAAAATATTATGAATGGTGGTGAAGTTTTTGAAAAAAATAGTAATAGTCGGCGGCGGTGCTGCAGGTCTTATGGCTTCATATTTTGCAAAGAAAAAATACGGCGAAAATGCAAGTGTTACGGTTTTAGAAAAAAACTCACGACCTGCTCGTAAGGTTATGATTACAGGAAAAGGAAGATGCAATTTAACCAATAATTGCTCTCTTGATACCCTTATTTCAAACGTTCCTAAAAACGGTAAGTTTTTATATTCCGTATTTTCGGATTTTACACCGCAAGATGTTATGACTTTGTTTGAAGAGTTTGGTGTACCACTTAAAACTGAAAGGGGAAACAGGGTTTTTCCCGTTTCTGATAAAGCGGTTGATATAGTTGATGCTATTGTAAACGCAAACAAAAAGTTAGGCGTTAAAATAATTAATGCTACAGCAAATGAGATTTTACAAGAAAATGCTGAAGTTGTCGGCGTTAAACTTGAAAACGGCGAAATAGTAGAGGCTGGGAGCGTTATTATAGCAACGGGCGGAAAGTCGTATCCGCTTACGGGGTCTACGGGTGACGGTTATGGTATGGCCCAAAAATTAGGGCATACTGTTACTGAATTAAAGCCGTCGTTAGTACCGCTTACTATTCACGAAGGATTTTGCTCACACCTTTCGGGTCTTTCACTTAAAAACGTAAATTTTAGCGTTTTTGAGGAAGGTAAGAAAAAGGCTCTTTTTTCAGAACAAGGGGAAATGTTGTTTACCCATTTTGGAGTATCAGGGCCACTTGTTTTGAGTGCTTCTTCACATATAAGGTATATAGACAAAAAGAAATATGTCGCCTATATTGATTTAAAACCGGCGCTTAATATAGAACAACTTGATAGTAGAGTTTTAAGAGATTTTTTGGAAAGTCAAAATAAAAACTTTGCAAATTCTTTGGACAAACTTTTACCAAAAAGTTTAATACCGGTAATAATTAAGTTGTCGGGTATAAATCCATCGCAAAAGGTTAATCAAATTAGTCGAGAACAAAGAAGTGAATTATGCAAGGTTATTAAAAATTTGCCCTTACATATAACAGGTTTTCGCCCTATTGAAGAGGCAATTATCACTTCGGGTGGTATAAGCGTTAAGGAAATAGAACCTAAAACAATGCGATCGAAAATTGTTAAAGGACTTTTCTTTGCGGGTGAAGTGATTGATGTTGATGCATATACAGGCGGATTTAATTTACAAATAGCCTTTTCGACAGGTAAGGCTGCGGGTGAAAACGCTTGAATAAAAAGAAGGAGAATAGATATGATTTCTATAGCAATAGATGGTCCGGCAGGTGCAGGGAAAAGCACTATTTCGCGTAAGGCGGCTGGGAGTTTAGGATATATTTATGTTGATACAGGTGCGCTTTACAGAACAGTAGGACTAAAATTTTCAAAGTTGGGTATTAGTGATGAACTTGACTGTGATATTGAAGAAATATTGAAAAAAACAACCGTAGATATTCGTTTTGTAAACGGCGAACAAAGGGTGTTTTTAGATGGAAACGATGTATCCGAAGAAATAAGAACTCCAGAAGCTTCAAAAATGGCTTCGGTTGTATCTAAAAAAGCTTCGGTTAGAGCGTTTTTACTTGAAATGCAACGCAAGTTAGCGCGTGAAAATAATGTAATTATGGACGGAAGAGATATCGGTACTGTAGTTTTGCCAGATGCTACAGTTAAAATTTATTTAACCGCCTCTGCCGAGTCAAGAGCAAAACGAAGATATAAAGAACTCATAGAAAAAGGTATGTCGGTAACATATGAAGATGTATATAACGATATGGTAGAGCGCGATTTTAACGATATGAACCGCGAAATAGCACCTTTAAAACAAGCTGAAGATGCAGTTGTTGCTGATACTACAAATTGTGATTTGAATGAATCTATAGAATTGATTTTAAACCTAATAAAAGAAGGAACTAATAAATGAAGATAACATTAGCAAAAACCGCGGGATTTTGTTTTGGGGTTAATAGAGCGGTTAATACCGTTTATGATTTACTAAATGAGGGTAAAAAGGTTTGCACTTTAGGACCTATAATACACAATCCGCAATTAGTTTCAGAACTTGAAAGTAAAGGTGTAAGGATTGTTAATTCGCCCGAAGAAGTAAATAAAGGCGAGACTCTTGTAATTCGTTCACACGGGGTTGCAAAACAAACACTTTTAACTGCTAAAGAACTTGGAATAGATGTTGTAGATGCTACTTGTACTTTTGTTTCTAAAATACATAAAATTGTTGAAGAAGAAAGTAAAAAAGGTGCTGTTACAATAATAGCGGGAGATGCCACTCACCAAGAAGTAATAGGTATTGTAGGGCATAGTTTAGGTGAAGTTTTTGTTGTTGCGAATGAAGAAGAGTTGCAAGAATTGTTTGAAAAACACTCGGATTTACATGAAAAACCTATAATTATGGTCTCTCAAACAACATTTAAGCTAAAAACTTGGCAAGAACTTCAAAAAATTTTAAAAAAACTATGTACAAATGCGAAAATATTTGATACAATATGTAATGCTACTTCAATGCGTCAACAAGAGGCTTTTGAATTATCTAACCGCTCAGATGCTATAATAGTTATCGGCGGAAGACACAGTTCAAATACTGCTAAACTGTTCTCGGTTTGCAAAGCTAATTGTGACAAAACATATCTTATAGAAACAGCAAAAGAATTACCAATGGATTGTTTGGTAGGATGTGAAGAAATTGGAGTGGTTGCGGGTGCATCTACACCTGCAGGTATAATAAAGGAGGCTATTAAAACCATGTCGGAAAATTTACAACCGGTAGAAGAACAGGTGGAGGTAAAAGAACCTGTACAAAAATCTTTTGAGGAAATGACAGATGAGGAAGCATTCGAAGCTTCACTAAGCAGCTTAACAGGCGACCAAAAGGTAGAAGGTATAGTTGTTGCTGTTAATCCCACAGAAATCACAGTAGATATTGGCAGAGGCGTTACAGGTTATATTAGCGCTGCTGAATATTCTTCTGACCCTAATGTTAAGCTTGTTGATGAAGTTAAGGTCAACGATAAGTTAAATCTTATCATTATGAAAATCAATGACCAGGAAGGAACCGCAATGCTTTCAAAGCGTCGTTACGATGCTATTGCCGGTTGGGACAATATAGTTGCTGCCAAAGACTCAGGCGAAATCCTTAAGGGCTTTGTTAAAGATGTTATTAAAGGCGGCGTAGTAGTATACTCAAGCAATGTTCGCGTATTTATTCCTGCTTCTCAAGCTACTCTTTCAAGAAATGAAAGTCTTGATGAACTTAAAGGTAAAGAAGTTTCTTTCCGTATTATTGAAATCGGAAGAGGCCGTAGAGCAATTGGTTCTATTCGCAGTGTACTTATCGAAGCTAAAAAAGAAGCTGAACAAAAAGTTTGGTCTAACATAGCTGTTGGCGACCGTTTTACAGGTACAGTTAAGTCTTTAACAAGTTACGGTGCTTTTGTTGATATCGGCGGCGTTGCTGGTATGATTCACGTTTCAGAACTTTCTTGGTCAAGAATTAAGAATCCTTCTGAAGTTGTTTTAGTTGGCGATACTGTTGAAGTTTATGTTAAGGATATTGATGCTGACAAGAAAAAGATTTCTTTAGGCTATAAGAAGGAAGAAGAAAATCCTTGGACAATCTTCCAAAACAACTACAATGTTGAAGATGTTGTTAATGTAACAATCGTAAGTATGACTGCTTATGGTGCATTTGCAAGAATTATCCCTGGAATTGATGGTCTTATCCACATTTCTCAAATTGCTAACAAACATATTGCTAAACCACAAGACGAACTTAAAGTTGGTCAAACTGTTGATGCGAAGATTACTGCTATTGATTTAGAAAAGAAGAGAATCAGCCTTTCAATTCGCGCTTTACTTCCTGAAGAAGAAGTTGCAGAAGAAGTTGAAGAAACCGTTTCTGAAGAAGTTGCAGAATAAGCAATAGAATAAAATAAAAAAGCCACAGGTTTTAACCTGTGGCTTTTAGTTTTTTTATGAACCGTGTCTTTTGTAATAATGATATTTTCTTTTTCTATATCTATATTTACTGTAATAACCTTTTTTAGAAGAACTTTCGTTGAGTATAGCACCTAATATCTTGCAACGGCTTTTTTCAAGTTGGTTTTTAGCCCAGTTTGCTTGTCTAAGGTTTGTTTTACCTGTAGAAATAATAAGTAAAGCACCATCGCAAATAGAAGCGATAACAGCAGCGTCTGTAACAAGACCTACAGGAGGTGTGTCAATAATAACGAAATCGTAATACTCTTTTAAAACATCCAATAATTCTTTGAAACGTGTAGAAGATAAAAGTTCCGAAGGATTTGGTGGGAATTTACCGCTAAAGATTACATCATAGTTTTCATCTTGTGTGTTATATATGATTTCGGAAATATTAGCTTGTTCGGAAAGAAATTCGGAAAGACCCGAAATTTGACTCATCTTTTCGCTTGAAAGGAAGGTAGAGTTACGCATATCGGCGTCAATCAAAATAGTTTTCTTGTTAATTTCTGCAAGGCTTCTTGCTATATTTGTGGTTGTTGTACTTTTACCATCGTTAGCATCGCAACTGGTTACTAATATTGATGTACAACCATTAGCTGCAAACAAAAGATTTGTACGAAGGGCTTTAAAAGCTTCGTTGGTAACAAAGTCAGTAGCGATTTTTACGTGGAAATTAACCTTTCCGGCATATTTGAAATTTGTATCGTCAGTTAAAATTTCTGTTGAATGTAAGTTTTTTCTACTCATATTATAACCTTTCGTTTAATTAATAATAGGTTTTTGAACTTTGAGAATAAGGGATGGTTGCTAATACATTTAGGTCTAAAGCTCTTTCAACGTCTTCTGCGTACTTAATTGTATCATTGAGTAAGAAGATGATGAAAATAATACCAACAGCTAATGCTGCACCACCCATACCACCAACAAGAAGATTATTAAACAAATTTGGTGAAGATGGATAATGAGGGATTTTTCCTTTACTTATAATATTAACTCGGTCAGCATTTAGAATTTCAACGAAAATTTCTTGTGAAATTTCACATACCGAATCAACAATTTCTTTTGCATCTTCCGGATTTGGACAAGTAGCTGTAACTACAAGGAAACGGGTGTTTTCCGGGTTTGATATGCTAAGGAAAGAACGCAGTTGACTTGAAGAATATTTGTGGTTAAGAGCGGTTGCAACCGGCTCTAATATAACATCGTCCTCTATAAGTTCCATATAGTCCTTACTAAGAAGGTTTGAAATAGTAAGTTCAGTTGTTGTGATGTTTTCGGTTTGTTTGTTAAGAATATAAAGTTTTGCAGTAGAGCGATATGTGGGGGTCATAAAATAGGTTGTATATACATATGCAGCACCTACAGCCAAAGATGCAATTAAAATAATAACATACCAATATTTTAAAAGATGTTTTAGGAAGTTAATAATAGTTGCATGTTTTTCTTGAGACTGTACACGCTTTCCGTAATAGTAGTTAGTCATTATTTATACTCCGTTCTGCCATTTATTAAGGCGGAAATAATATATATAAGAGTGAAATCATAAAAGCATATAATTACACACTTTACACCTATTATAATACCTTTAAAAAGTTTTTGCAAGAGGTAAAAAGTAATATTTTACGGAAAAAATAGGTTGAAAATGATATTTATGTGTGATAAAATAACAATAAACCAATATAGTAGGAGGTTTTTCAATATGAAAGATATTACTTTAGTAGTCATGGCGGCTGGTATGGGAAGCCGTTTTGGTGGTTTGAAACAACTTGAACCTATAACTGAAGATGGTCAAGTTTTATTAGATTTTTCGGTTTATGATGCAAAAATGGCAGGTTTTACAAAGGTTGTTTTTGTAATTAAGCATGAAATTGAAGAAGATTTCAAACGCCTTGTAGGAAATAGAATATCAAAGACAATTAAAACTGAATATGTCTTCCAAGAATTAGATAAATTGCCTGTTGGTTTTGAATTACCGGCAGATAGAACAAAACCTTGGGGAACTTCTCACGCAATTCTTTGTTGTAAAGATGTTATTAATGAGCCTTTCGCGGTAGTTAATGCTGATGATTTTTATGGCCGTTCTGCTTTTGAAAAAATGGCAAAGGCTTTACAAGAAGAAAATGATGATTACTATATGGTAGGATTCCGTTTGGCGAACACATTGACTGAAAATGGTACAGTTTCTCGTGGTGTTTGCGAAATGGAAAACGGAAAACTTGTAAAAGTTGTTGAAAGAACTAAAATTGCCGACTGTAAGTATACAGAAGATGATGGTGAAACTTGGGTACCATTAGCGGCTGATACAGTTGTTTCTATGAATTTATGGGGATTCAAAACCGACCTTTTCAAATATTTGGAAGAAGGTTTTGTTGATTTCTTAAAAGAAAAAATAAATGTTCCAAAATCTGAATATTTGTTACCATATACGGTTACTGATATAATGAAAGAAAAAGGCAAAGAAGTTAAGGTACTTGTTGCCGAAGATAAATGGTATGGTGTAACATACAAAGAAGACAAACCAAAAGTTGTTGAAGCTATTAGCGGTATGATAGACCGTGGTATATATAAATTTTAATTATAAGGAGCAAAAAGTATGAAATTTATTACAGTAGACACTTATGAAAAGATGAGCAGAAAAGCCGCAAATATTATTTCGGCTCAAGTTATTGCTAAACCTGATTGCGTTTTGGGTTTGGCTACAGGTTCTTCACCTGTTGGCACTTATAAGCAACTTATTGATTGGTACAATAAGGGAGATATTGATTTTTCAAATGTAACATCAATAAACCTTGATGAGTATATCGGTCTTGATGGTAGCAACGACCAAAGTTATCGCTATTTTATGAACACAAATCTTTTTGATCACGTTAATATTGACAAGGCAAATACATTCGTTCCTAACGGCTGTGCTGAAGATATGGACAAAGAATGTGCAGCTTATGATGAAAGAATTAAAGCATACGGCGGTATTGACCTTCAACTTTTAGGTATCGGTCTTGACGGACATATCGGTTTTAATGAACCTGATGATGTTTTTGTAAAAAATACTCACGTTGTTGATTTGGATGAATCTACCATTGAAGCAAATGCAAGATTTTTTGAAAGCATTAATGATGTTCCACGCAAAGCAGTAACAATGGGTATGGGTGGCATTATGAACGCTAAAAAGATTTTGCTCGTAGCAAACGGTGCTAATAAAAAGGAAATTTTAGAAAAGGCATTCTTTGGTCCAATCACTCCTGAAATTCCTGCTTCTATTTTACAACTTCATCCTGATGTTACTGTAATTTACAGTGAAAAATAAAATTAAAAAGGAATGTTAAATTAAAATGAAAATGAAAATTAAGGTTCCAAAAACAAAATTTATAACAGAATTTAAAGAATTTATAATGCGCGGCAACGTGCTTGATATGGCAATAGGTGTTATCATTGCTACATCTTTCGGTAAAATCACAACAAGCCTTACTAATGATGTTTTGATGCCTTTCTTAGGTTGGCTCATTGGTGATATGGATTTAACCGAGTTGAATATTACATTGGTTGAACCTACACTTGATAAAGCAGGTCAAATTTTAGACCCTGGCGTTGTAATTGGAATAGGAACATTATTAAGCACAATCCTTGATTTTGTGTTTATGGCATTTGTTATTTTCCTTATTATTAAAGTAATTGCAACTGCTAGAAAGATTGCCGAAGCTAAACTTTCATTCAAGAAGGAAGAAGAAGTTGTTGTAGAAGAAGCTCCAAAAGCACCCACTACTGAAGAACTTTTAACCGAAATTTTAGCTGAAATGAAAAAGCAAAACGAAAAATAAAAAAATAAAAAGCACTCATTGAGTGCTTTTATTTTTTTGTTTTATTGAAGCTAATGGGTTTGAATCAACCGCATTTTTAATTTGTTTGTTAGAAACGTGGGTGTAAA
Organism: Acutalibacteraceae bacterium; assembly: GCA_045587685.1. Taxonomy (GTDB): domain Bacteria; phylum Bacillota; class Clostridia; order Oscillospirales; family Acutalibacteraceae; genus UBA737. The sequence goes on along the minus strand of JAZNCS010000016.1, from coordinate 1,799 downwards.
TTTGGGTTGTGCCAAGATTTGCGTGGCCTAAAATATCTTTTAAAACGCGAATATCAACATCGCCGTGTTGATACATAAGTGTTGCGGCGGTATGGCGCAATTTGTGTGTAGAGAAGCCTTGTCCGTCAAGTCCTGATTTTTCGAGATATGTTTTAACAATGTGCTGCACAGTTTTTGGGCTTATACGGCGCTTGTTACGGCTTATAAAAAGGGCGTTTTTATCGGTTATGGGAACACCTTCGTTTGGTCTAACATTAAGGTAATTTTGTAATGCACCCAAACAAGCGGAATTAAGATAAACCATTCTTTCTTTGTTACCTTTACCAATTACTGTAAGTGTTCCGTCAGAAGAAATGCTTGATAAATTTAATGCGCAAAGTTCAGCAAGTCGCAAACCGCAGTTTAAAAATAAAGTTAAAATACAGTAGTCACGAGCGGCGTTTGGTCCCTCAACCGAGTTTAATAATTCTAACGAATCTTCAAGGGTTAAATGTTTTGGAAGTGATTGTTTAACCTTTGGAGTTTCAAGCATTATTGCGGGGTTGCTTTCGAGTTGGTGGGTTTGTTCACATAAGTATTTGAAGAAAATTCTAATAGTAGAGGTTTTTCTCGCTCTTGTAGCGGCGTTGTTGCCACGTTCGTTTTTGCAATATACCATATATGCATATAAATCGGAAATGGTTACGGTTTTAATAAGGTTGATATCGATTTCCGAAATACTTATTTCTTCAAATGTTTTGTCTTTTGGTGCCGCACCACGAACAATAAGAAGATATCTGAAAAAACTTTGCAAATCGATAAAATAACCCTCAACCGAGCGTGACGATTTACCTCGTATAGTTTCATTATATGTTAAAAAATCCCTTATAATAGGCGGACAGTTTTGCAATATTTCAAGCTTCATATTTGCACCTCCCAAAAAGCAGTAATATTATAGCATACTTATTACAAATTTTCAATCTTAAAGAAATCTTAATACTTGTAGCACTTTATTCTTAAGAAGTAACAATGTATAATAAGAATAAAGGAGGGGTTATAATTGTATAACATTTTAATTTGTGATGATGAACGAGATATCGTTTCTGCTTTAGAAATTTATTTAAAAGCAGAAAATTATAATACATTTAATGCTTATAATGGCGAACAGGCATTAAATATTATAAAGGAAAATGAAATCCATTTAGTGCTTATGGATATTATGATGCCAGTGTGTGACGGTATAAAAGCTTTATCACAGTTAAGGAAGTTTTCAAATATACCGGTAATTTTGCTTACAGCTAAGGGGGAAGATACCGATAAAATTTTAGGACTGAATGTAGGTGCTGATGATTATGTAACAAAACCGTTTAATCCTGTAGAAGTTATTGCAAGGGCTAAATCACAGCTGAGAAGATATATGCAGTTAGGCGGTAGTAAAACCAACTCGCAAAGTGATTATATAATAGGTGGTATAGAACTTAATGATTCTTCTAAGCAAGTTTTTGCCGAGGGTGAGGAGGTAACACTTACTCCTACTGAATTTGAAATTTTAAAACTTTTAATGCAAAATGTTGGGACAGTTTTAAGTCCAAAAGAAATTTATCGCAAAGTGTGGAATGAAGAGGCTTACATTGTAGAAAGTACGGTTGCTGTACATATAAGACATATTCGTGAAAAAATTGAAATAAATCCTGCTGAACCTCGCTATTTAAAGGTAGTTTGGGGCAGAGGATATAAAATAGAAAACGGAGGAATATGATGAAACTTAAATTGATAAACAGTCTATCAGCAAAAATTTCTGCAATTTTATTATCTTATTT
>JAZNCS010000015.1:0-3124 GCA_045587685.1 Acutalibacteraceae bacterium | reverse complement strand
AGGAAAGGTAGTCCTGCTCCAAAGTCCCAATCGTTGTAAGAATTTCTTGGGAAACCGCTCCCTTGTCAGCGGATTCCATGACATAACTACTCTGGCTGATAATGGTGCCCATTGCAGTGTCCACACTCCGATGCAGGACGGGCTGCTTCGTACAACCCGTACACAATAGGCAGATTCCCATAATAACCCAAAGATTTTTTTGTAAATATTTCTTACATTATCAGAAGAAATACCAACTTCTTCAGGTGTATAACCATACGAAAAAATATCTGCCATATAAAAAACTTCCTTTCGGGGAAATATATATAGTTAATATAACATAGTAAACTGAAAAAGTAAAGAAATTAAGAACAATTTTAAAAAATAAGTGACAAGTTAATTTTAATATGTTATAATATACATAACTATTTTGGAGGAAATATTCAATGAATAAATATAAGCATATTATTGCTAAAAATATATTGGATTTAAGATTGTCAAGTGGTTTAACCCAAGCGCAACTTGCTGAAAAACTTCATTATTCGGATAAAGCGGTTTCGAAATGGGAAAGAGGAGACAGTATTCCCGAAATATCAACTTTGGTTGGAATGGCGGATTTGTTTCAAGTATCGCTTGATTATTTTGTGCGAGAGCAGCATACCGAAACTCCGCAATACAACGAAAATGAAGAACTAAAAGGTATTAAAAATAATCATAGAATAATAACTGTAATGAGCATTTTAATAGTTTGGTTTGTCGCCTTATTTGCATACGTGTTAATAGATTTAATATCAAACAGTGTTAATTGGCATTGGCTTTTGTTCGTGTATGCTGTGCCTGTTTCTATGGTTGTTTGGCTTGTTTTTAATTCTATTTGGTCAAATCAAAAATTAAATTATGTAATTATTTCTTTACTTATGTGGACCTTTTTAGTCGCTTTTTGGCTTACGTTTTTAGTTTTGGGCGTAAATATTTGGAAATTTTATATTTTAGGTATCCCGGGACAAATTGCAATTCTTCTTTGGTCGGGCTTAAAATTTAAGAAAAAGCAAAGAGGAAAATAAATTGAAACTAAAAATTAAGGAAGTTGCAATCTTTGCCATTTTTGGAACGCTTATGTACATTTCAAAAGTGGTTACGGAGATTTTACCAAATATACATATAATTGGAGTTTTAATTGTTGCTTTAACGGTTGTTTTTCGGTATAAAGCATTATACCCGATATATGTCTTTGTGTTTTTAACGGGCATTTATAACGGTTTTCAGCCTTGGTGGTTGCCGTATCTTTATATTTGGACTGTGCTTTGGGCAGTTGTTATGTTACTGCCTAAAAAAATGCCAACAAAGGTGCAAGGTGTAATTTATATGGTTATATGTTCATTACACGGATTTTTGTTTGGAATATTATATGCTCCCGCACAAGCTTTGATTTTCGGCTTAAGTTTTAAAGGTATGATAGCTTGGATTGTAGCGGGTTTTCCGTTTGACTTAATCCACGGTATAAGCAATTTAGTATGCGGTATTCTTATAATGCCTGTAGTAAAATTATTAAAGAAAATAACAAAATGAAAAAACCTCTTTACAAACTGTAAAGAGGTTTTTAATTTATTTTCTAAGTCCTTTCGGGTAGTGATTTTTAGCGCGGTTATCAACAACTTTCGCTCCGCCTAAAGCAAAGCCATCAACCATAACAACCGCCCAACCGTTTTCACAGTCCGCTTCAATTTCTTCGCCGTGCAAGTATTTTACAAGAGTTTCGCTATCACTTGAAAGATTTATCTTTCTTTTAAAGTTTGAGCCGAGCGAAGTGAAAAATTGGTGGTGTGGAGAAAGGCGATTTTTTCTAATTTCACCAATAGTTATTCCGCAACAAAAGGCTTTACCATCGGCTATTTTAATGCGGTTATTATAGTAAATAGGGTTGCCGTTGTAGTTGTGAATAAAATCCTTGTTGTATTCAATAAGGGTATTGTCTAAAAATTCGGTTATTTCTTTTGCGATTTCAGGTGAAGGAGCAGGGGAAAAGGTGTTTTCAAAAACTTCGCCTTTGTGGTGTAAAACCGCCATAAATTGCCCTTCGCCTTTTGCTTTGTGGGGATAAAATCTACGAGCAAAGTGTATATTTTCACATTTGCAACCTTCGAATTTAATACCGTCACTTGTGTAGTCAATTACCTTTTGATTAGCGGGTAAAATTTCAAATTCGGGATGTTTTTGTAAAAAAGAATCAATAGTCATTTCGTTTTCTTCGAGCGAAAAGGTGCAGGTAGCGTAAATAATATAACCACCGCTTTTTAAGGTTAAAACGGCGTTTTCTAAAATTTCTTCTTGTCTTTTAGCGCACATTTTAACATTATTTTCATTCCATTCGCTAATGGCAATCTCTTCTTTTCTAAACATACCCTCGCCCGAGCAGGGAGCATCAACCATTATCAAGTCAAAAGTATTAGGAAAAGTTAAGCTAAGTTTAGAGGTATCCATACAGGTAGTAACTACATTATGAAGCCCGAGTCGTTCGATGTTACCTGTGAGTATTTTGCAGCGAGAGGCTATAATTTCGTTAGATACAAGCACACCGTTGCTACCTAGTTTATTTTTGAGTTGTGTGCTTTTTCCGCCGGGAGCGGCACACATATCAAGTACGCACCAATCGGGGTTAATATCAATACATTCAGCAGGAGCCATAGCACCCGGTTCTTGAACATATATAAGCCCCGCGTGGTGATATGGGTGGTTGCCAACCTTTTCATATTCAAGGTAGTAACCATTTTCCACATAAGGTATCTTGCTTTTTGAAAAAATATTAATCTTTTCAAAGTCGTTAATTTCTATTTTATCGGTATTAACTCTGAATGCTTTAACGGGCGGATTTTCTAATTCTTTAATATAATCTTCGAATTCTTCGCCTAATAAAGATTTCATTCTATTTTCATATTCACTTGGTAAGTGTTTCACTATTCGTTACCTTCGCACATTTCAATATTAAGCATACACATACTAACAGCTGTAACCGCCGCTGTTTCGGTGCGCAAAATTCTTTTACCAAGCGAAATTATTTGCGCGTTATTTTCGAGGGCCTTTTCAATTTCAGCCTTTTCAAACCCACCTTCAGGGCCAATAAAAATACCAACAGTTTTAACGTTTT
>JAZNCS010000014.1:0-6916 GCA_045587685.1 Acutalibacteraceae bacterium | reverse complement strand
ATCAGCTGCCAAATTAATAGATTCGGCATATCATGTAGCTTTAACATCCAATTTAATAATAATTATTATCAATAATAATTATTTTGTATTTCAAACATATATTATAAATATAAACTACAAATAAGGTGATAATAATACAGAATATTGAAACATATATAATTAATAATGATAAATATATCGTAGAAACGAAATTTGGAGATGAGGAATTAGAAAGTATTATTGCAGATATAATCAGCAAACAAAACCTATGCAGTTGACAAACAGGAATTATCGTGTTACAATTTGTAAGTAATTGTAACACGATTTTTTTATTTAGGAGAAAAATATGATTTATAATGCAGCTTTATATTGCCGTTTGTCAAAAGATGATAATAATAATGGCGACAGTTCCAGTATAATTACTCAAAAAGATATGCTCACAAGATATGCTCATGAACAAAATTTTTGTATTTATGATGTTTACATTGATGACGGATATAGTGGAACAAACTTTGACCGTCCTGCTTTTCAACAAATGAAACAAGACATCGAAAACGGGAAAGTTAATATGGTTATCACTAAAGATTTAAGCCGTTTGGGTAGAGATTATATAATTAGTGGGCAGCTTATAGAAGAATACTTCCCAAAGCATAATGTAAGATATATCGCAATCACTGATGGGTTCGATAGTATTAGCAAATATAATGATATTGCACCATTTAAAAATGTTGTCAATGAATTGTATGCGCGCGATATAAGCAAAAAGATTCGTTCGGCTTTTGAAACTAAAATGAAAGAGGGTAAATTTATAGGAAATTTTGCTCCCTACGGATATAAAAAAGATGCAACTGACAAAAACAAGTTGCTTATAAATGAAGAAACTGCGCCTATTGTACAATATATTTTCAAGTTAGCAGAAGAAGGATATAGGCCAATAGATATTGCACGAACATTAAATGGAAAAAATATATTATCGCCAGCTTTATATAGATGTTCGAAAAACCCTAAGCTTAACATTGACAATTATTCCAAACGAAAAGAATGGACAAGTACGAATATTCAAAAAATGCTTAAAAATATAACTTATATTGGACATACAGCTCAACACAAAACAACAAAAGTATCTTTTAAAAGTAAAGTTACATTAGCAAACCAAAAACAAGATTGGATTATTGTTGAGAACACACATGAACCTATTATAGATAAACATACCTTCGAAATTGTACAAAGAACTATTGTGTCACGAAGAAATTCGCCTAAAAGTGATTTTAAAAATATTTTTTCAGGTATTGCTATATGTGCAGAGTGCGGTAGTAATATGTCTACAACGGGAACTCGTAAAAAGGATAGTAAATATAATTTGGTTTGTGGAAAGTATAAATTATATGGAAGTAAAGAGTGCACTAATCATTTTATTGATTATGACGTGTTGTATCAGCTCGTTTTATCTAACATTAACAAACATCTTAAAATTACCCCTGAATCTCGTAAAAAAATATTAACAAAATTAGAACAATCTAAAAATAATTTAACGGTCTCGAGCAAGAGATTTGACGCCTTAAAAAAACGTAAGACAGAAATACAAACAGTAATTCAAAAATTATATGAAGATAATTATTTAGGTCGGATAAACAAAGAACATTTTGATATGATGATGAATTCACTAACAAAAGAAGAAATGCAAATCGAAGCAGAAATATCAATGTTAAATCATAAATCAAACGAATCTGAATATGATAATTACAACCATTTCTTTAAACTGCTTGATGAATTTTCTAATTTAACAGAGTTAAATCAAAGAATAGTAAAACGGTTAATTGATGTCATCTATGTTCACCAAGGCTCGTATCAAACAGTCAATGGAATTAAATCTAAAGAACAAAAAATAGTAATCCAATATAAATATATTGGGACAACAATTATAGCATAAAAACTCCCATACACATAGTTAGAGCTTGTTTTCCACAAGCGTTACATTTTTTAAAAGGTTTGTCGAGGTTATACGCTATACGCGGAAGATATCCGACATCTTCGAGTAATGTAAAAAGTGGAAAAAATATTGCCATTGGCGGCAGCATTACCGCTACTACAAATGCAACTGTTTTATAAACCCCTGACACTAATAATTGTTGAAGCCACAAAGGTGATGAAAAATATTCAAAAATAAAGTTGATTTTTTCTTCTAAATATCCAAAGAGGGAAGTTAGTGCGGCAGATGGATAGTTGGCACCGCTTATTGTCAGCCAAAAAACAAAACTTAACAGTAAAAGCATTGTTAAATACCCAAAGCGTTTACTTGTTAAAATTGAATCTATTTTGCGGTCGAATTGGTTGTAGGTTTTATCTTTGTAGGAGACAACCTCTTTGCAAATTTCTTCCGAACTGCGAATTATAGAAGAAACAATAATGTCTTTCAAATCGTTTTCAGTAATTTTGTGTTTTTTAAGAATATTTTTAGCTTCGGTCAAGTTTAATTTTATTTCCTCGTTTAAAAGAAAATCTTCGCCAAAATAGTTATTAATTTCTTTGAGAAGCGATTCATCGGGGTTTAAAAGATTTAATGCTAACCAACGGGTGTTGATTTTTTTGTCAAGATTTCGCTTTAGTGTTTCCTCGAGTGTAGAAATAGCTTGTTCAATAGGTTTTGGATATTCGATTTTGTAATGATTTTTAGTAAGTTTTATTGAATCGTCCAAACAATTTAATAAATTTTCAAGACTTTGCTTTTTTTGAGCGACAGTACCGACAACGCAAGTCCCAAGTTTTTTTGACAGTTTTTTAAGGTTAATATTAATGTTTTTTCGTTTTGCCTCGTCAAGCAAATTAACGCAAACTATTACATTTGTGCAAATCTCCATAGTTTGCAATACTAAATTTAAGTTCCGCTCTAAACAGGTTGCATCGCACACAACCACAACCGCTTCGCTTTCGCCAAAACAAATAAAATTCCGTGCGACCTCTTCTTCGGGAGAATGCGCCAAAAGTGAATAGGTGCCCGGCATATCTACAAATATGTAAGAATGTTTTTTGCTTTTGCAAAACCCTTGCGCGTTGCAAACGGTTTTGCCAGGCCAGTTGCCCGTGTGCTGTTTCATACCCGTAAGAGCGTTAAAAACTGTGCTTTTTCCGACATTTGGATTACCTGCTAAAGCAACAACAATATCGCTTTCACAGTTTCGTTTTATTTTCAAATTAGAATCAACAGCGTGTATACCTGTCGAGGTTTTTGTCAAGCCCATTTTTCACCCTTCGTTTCAAATTAAAATGTATTTACAATCCTTAGAACGAATAGCAATAACTGCGCCCCTTATTAAAAAAGCTTTAGGGTCTCCGCCGGGGCTTTGACCTACGCAGTCTACAGTTGTTCCTTCAATTAGTCCAATATCTAAAAAACGCCTTCGCATACTGCTTGTTGTAAGCAATTTTTTTATTACACCTTTTTCGCCAACCTTTAAGTCAAAAAGGTTTTTCATAATATTCCTCCAAAAAGAGTTTCTCTTAATACATAATATTCTGAAGTTTATAGTTTGTCATAAACATTTTTTTGTTTGCATAATATTTAAGGAAAGTGAACTTTTGTGTTTACAAAATATTACGCTATGTCACAAAACGGAGGAAAAATTATGGGTACAGCAAATATATATAAAGAAATTGCCGAGCGTACAGGAGGGGATATTTATGTGGGCATAGTAGGTCCTGTGCGCACAGGAAAATCTACCTTTATAAAACAGTTTATGGATAAACTTGTTTTGCCTAATATGGCGGGGGATTACCAAAGAGAAAGGGCGAATGATGAACTTCCGCAATCTTCTTCGGGAAGAACAATAATGACTACTGAGCCAAAGTTTATACCCGAAAAAAGCGCCGAAATTACAATTGATGGTACAGCCGGTATGAATGTAAGGCTTATTGACTGTGTTGGTTACATAGTTCCAAGCGCATTGGGGTATATAGAAGGCAACGAACCGAGAATGGTTATGACTCCTTGGTACGAAGAACCAATTCCTTTTAATATGGCGGCTGAAATAGGAACAAGAAAGGTTATAACCGAGCACTCTACAATTGGTCTTGTAATCACTACCGATGGTAGCATAAGTGATATTCCGCGTGAAGAATATGCTGAGGCCGAAAAAAGAGTTATTGAAGAATTAAAGGCAATAGATAAACCTTTTATTGTGTTACTTAACTGTATGTATCCTGAATCGAGCGAGGCGGTAAGCCTTTGCAAAAACCTTTCAACACAGTATGGTGTGCCTGTAGTTCCTGTTAATTGTCTTGAATTAAGCGACAATGATATAAAATATATTTTACAAAGAGTGTTATATGAGTTTCCTGTAAAGGAAATAAATATAAACTTCCCTAAATGGATTAATTCTTTGTCATACGAGCATTGGTTAAGGTCTGACCTTATTGAAAATATAAAACTTTCGGTTAAAGGGATTAAACATATTAGAGATGTAATCGGTTTTGAAAATGCTTTCGAGAATAGCGAAAATGTAGAAAGTGCTACGATAGAGGAAATTGATTTGGGTAAAGGTTCAGCTGGGATAAGGCTAAACACCAAAAATTCGTTGTTTTATAAAATCCTTGCCGAGACAACCGACCTTGTTATAAATGATGAGCAAGAACTGATGGAAAATATATGCGAGTTAAGTAAAATGAAAAAAGAATTTGAAAAGGTTAAGGGGGCTTTAGAAGAGGTAGAAGCTACGGGTTACGGTATAATTATGCCGGATATTACCGACCTTAAACTTGAAGAACCGGAAATTGTAAAACAAGGCGGAAGATACGGTGTAAGGCTTAGAGCATCGGCGCCATCAATACATTTAATGAAGGCGGATATTACTACCGAAGTAAGCCCAATAGTCGGAAGCGAAAAACAGTCAGAAGATTTGGTAATGTATTTACTAAGCGGTTTTGAAGAAGACCCTGTAAAGATTTGGGATTCAAATATTTTCGGAAAATCGTTGCACGAACTTGTGAACGAAGGTTTGCACACCAAACTTGCAAGAATGCCTGTTGATGCCCGAATGCGTGTTCAGGAAACGGTTGAAAGGGTTATAAATGAGGGTTGTAACGGATTGGTTTGTATATTGTTGTAAATTGTTTTAACAACTAAATAAAAAATATTTAGGGAGGGGTTAAACCCTCCCTTTTAGTTCTTTAAAAAATAATATAAATCGTCGTTCTTGCCGCGACAGGCACTTACTTTCTTTTGTAGGCGAAAAGAAAGTAAGCAAAGATTCGCCTAAGGGGGATTTCGATTCCCCCTTAGCGCTGTCAAGGTGAAACATATAAAAAAGCCTTTCGCAAGTTACGGTTGTACCGTAAAGCGAAAGGCAAGTTTTAATTTATAGTAAAAATTCGATATTTGACACCGCATACCCCCTAAACGACAAGGGTTACACCCTTGACCCACAATAACTAGAAAGTTTAGTGGAAAAGCGGTTGTTTATATATCATTCCTACATACATCTTCTAAGGTTTCGCGTTTTACTGCAATATAGTCACCCTTATCGTTTAGCATAACAACGGGTGGTTTTGGTAAGCGGTTATAGTGCGAAGCCATTGAATAGTTATAAGCGCCGGTTGTAAGAACGGCAAGAATTTCGTTTCTTTGCGGTTTTGGTATTTTAACGTTTTCTTGAATAATGTCGCCCGACTCGCAACATCTACCTGTTATGGTTGCGGTGTAGTCGCATTCATCGTTAGCGCGAGAAGCAAGAACTACTGTATAAGGTGCTTCGTAAAGAGTGAAGCGGGGATTATCGGTCATACCGCCATCAACCGAAACATAATTTTTTAAATTTGGAATTTCTTTAACCGAACCTACAGTGTAGAGTGTAAGCCCCGCATCGGCTACAATACTTCTACCGGGTTCCATCGCAACTTTTGGCGCGGTGATTTGATATTTTTCACAGAGGGTTTTGAAATTTTCGGCAATCTCGCGAATTTTTTCCTCGTAATCAATTTCGGGTTCGTTTTCGGTATAGCGAACACCAAATCCACCGCCCAAATTTAAAATTTTTGTTTCAAAACCAAAAGAATCCTTGATTTCTTTAATATAAGTAATCATCATTTCACTTGCCATTATAAATGGTTGGGACTCGAAAAGTTGCGAACCAATATGACAGTGAAAACCTAAAAGTTCTAAATTCCTAAGATTTAATATTTTTTCGGTAAGTGCTTTGGCTTGACCGGTAGGTATTCCAACGCCAAATTTAGAGTCAACCGAGCCGGTATTGATTTTTTTATGTGTGTGTGTATCAATTCCCGGAGTAACGCGCAAAAGAACCTTTTGCACAACCGATTTTTCGTTTGCTATTTGGTTTAAAGCAACTGCTTCTTCGGGGTTGTCTATTACTATAAAACCAACCTTTTTATCAATAGCGTAACTGAAATCCGCATCGGTTTTATTATTGCCGTGGAAAAACACATTTTCCATAGGGAAACCCGCCGAATAGGCAGTGTAAATTTCGCCGCTTGAAACAACGTCGATATTTATGCCTTCTTCGGCGGCAATTCGATATATTTGTTTGCAAGAAAATGCTTTACTTGCAAATTCAGGGCAAGACTCCTTTGGAAAATATTTTAACATAGCGTTTTTATATGTGCGCATATGTTCTCTAATCTTATTTTCATCCATAAGGTAAAGCGGTGTGCCATATTTTTTTGCTAATTCGGTTGTATCATATCCTGCAAAGGTAAGGTGCCCCAATTTATTTATTGAAAGATTATCGCAAATCATTTATAACTCCTAAATGTTACTACATTATTTTATGCCGACGTTTTCCATTTGCGCAAAAAGATTCTTGCGGGTGTTTTTTCATTGACATTTTTTAATAGACAAATTGTTCGATTTAAAGTATAATTAAAGAATAAAAGCATATAGAACATAAAAAAATAAAAAAGTGTTACAATTAAAAAGTTTTTTATT
>JAZNCS010000013.1:0-61163 GCA_045587685.1 Acutalibacteraceae bacterium | reverse complement strand
AATTTCTTTTTCAAAATTAGGATATATACACGAAGTACATCTACCGTCAATATCTAATTCAACTTCATCAAAACAGCAAATACCGTTTTTTTCATAAATACACAAATAATTTTCACATTTCATAAAATCACCATTTAAGATTTTATCACATTCTTTTTGAAAATGCAACCATAAATGGTTATATATTTGTAACCATATTTTGAACATAATATTTATATTAGGAGTTGATATTATGTTTAAAATAGAAAAAGAATTGAAATCCGCAAATATTCCTCGTACTATCCGCTTTACAGAACCATTGTTTGAAGAATTAAACAAATTAGCCGCTGAAAATGATATTTCATTTAATTTATTAGTTTTACAATGTTGTAAATATGCTTTAGAAAATCAAGAAAAATAAAACAAAAAACTGTCCACCCTACAAGGTGGACAGTTTTTGTTTTAATGATTATTTTACTGGATAGGTCCAACCGAATGTATCTTCAACATTGCCCCATTGAATACCTGTTAAGGTATCATAAAGCATTTGAGTAACTTCTCCGATTTCACCATTGTTTACAGGATATTTAACACCCTTGTAGCAAAGTTCGCCGATTGGAGAAACAACAGCCGCTGTACCGCAACCCCAAGCTTCTTCCAAAGTGCCGTTTTCCATAGCAGCCTCTAATTCGTCAATACTTAAAAGGCGTTCTTCAACTTCGAAGCCTTTTTCTTTAAGAACTGCGATACAAGACATACGTGTAATACCGGGAAGAATTGAACCGGAAAGCATTGGAGTTACAATTTTGCCGCCGATTTTGAACATTACGTTCATAGCGCCAACTTCTTCAATGTATTTTCTTTCAACGCCATCAAGCCATAAAACTTGGCTATAACCTTGTTTAGCAGCGCGTTCACCCGCACGGTTAGAAGCAGCATAGTTACCGCCGCATTTAGCATAACCTGTACCGCCACGAACTGCACGAACATCTTCATCTTCAATCATAATTTTAACAGGATTAATACCTTCAGCATAGTAACTGCCAACAGGTGAAGCAATTATAGCATAAGTTGCATTATGAACTGCGTGAACACCTAAACTTTCATCGTTACCATACATAAATGGTCTTAAATAAAGTGAAGTACCTTCAGCAGAAGGAGTCCAGTCCTGTTCAAGTTCAACAAAAGTTTCAAGCACTTCCATAGCCAAATCTTCAGGGATTTGTGGTAAGCAAAGACGGTCTGCCGAACGGTTCATACGGCGGATATTTTCAATAGGACGGAACATTTGAACCTTACCATCTTTACGGCGATAAGCCTTAAGTCCCTCAAAAATTTCACTACCATAATGTAAAACAGTTGAAGCCGGATGCAAAGAAATATTTTCAAATGGAACTATACGAGCATTGTACCAACCTTTTTCACTGTTCCAATCCATCATAAACATATGGTCTGTAAAAATTTTACCAAAACCTAATGTGCTACTATCGGGTTTTTCTTTTAAAACCGCAGCTTTAGTAATTTTAATTTCCATTTTTAACACCTCTTAATTGTCTGCTCCTAATTGGAGAGCTTTTAAGTTAACATCAAGCATATCAGCGCGTTTTGCTGAAATTACTTTACCAAGAGCCGCTCTAACACCATCATCATTAAAGCCGCCCAATTCTTTTAAAATTTTGCCAACAATAATCATATTAGCCAAAGTAGGCATACCGTTATCACTTGCAAGTCTTGTTGCAGGAATATAATGAACATTTACATCAGTGCGGTTAACTTTGCGTTCAATAAGGGTTGAATCAACAAAAATTGTGCCACCCGGAACAACAGTTTCTTCGTACTTGTCAAGTGAAGGAAGGTTCATTGCTACTAAAACATCAGGTTTAGAAACAATAGGTGAACCAACAGGTGTATCACTTAAAATTACACCGCAACTTGCAGTGCCGCCACGCATTTCAGGGCCGTAAGAAGGAAGCCAAGAAACTTGATTGCCTTCAGTTAAGCCTTTGTAAGCCAAAAACTTACCTGAGAACAAAATACCTTGACCGCCGAAACCTGCGAATAAATACTGTGTTGTAGCCATTATTCTTCCTCCTTCTTTGCACTGCGGTCCTTATAAACACCCAAAGGATAATAAGGAATCATTTTTTCATCAATCCATTCAAGCGCTTTTTTAGGAGTAAGACCCCAGTTTGTAGGACAACTTGAAACAACTTCTATTAATGAGAAACCTTTGCCATCAACTTGATTTTGGAAAGCTTTTTTAATAGCCTTCTTAGCGTTTTTAACATTCTTAACGTTGTTAACTGCTACTCTTTCAAGATATTCAGCACCATCAAGTTGAGAAAGCATTTCGCAAACTTTAATTGGGAAACCGCAATGGTCAGTATCACGACCATAAGGTGAAGTTTGAGTGATTTGACCTGGAAGAGATGTAGGCGCCATTTGACCGCCTGTCATACCATAAATTGCGTTGTTAATGAAAATTACAGTGATATTTTCATTTCTTGCAGCGGCGTGAACTGTTTCAGCCATACCGATGGAAGCCAAGTCACCGTCACCTTGATATGTAAATACTATATTTTCAGGTAATGCGCGTTTTACACCTGTTGCAATCGCAGGAGCACGGCCGTGTGCAGCCTCAATCATATCACAGTTAAAATAATCATACGCCATTACAGAACAACCAACAGGTGCAATACCTATTGTTTTGCCTTCAATTCCTAATTCGTCCATAACCTCAGCAACAAGGCGGTGAACTATACCGTGGGTGCAACCGGGACAATAATGAAGCGGCACATCCGCTAAAGCGTGTGGTTTATCAAATACTACCATTATTTTGCACCTCCGTTTTTATTTGCATTTCTAATAGCTTCAAGTACTTCTTCAGGAGATGGAATCATACCACCAACGCGGTTGCAAAGTACATACTCTCCGCGGCACTTTGAAGCGAGTTTAACATCTTCAATCATTTGACCCATTGAAAGTTCAACAGAGATAAAGGTGTGCGCCTTTTCACTAGCTTTTTCAAATGGTTTATTTGGGAATGGCCAAAGGGTAATTGGTCTAATCATACCAACCTTTATACCCTCTTTTCTTGCTTCCACAATAGCATTTTTAGCAACACGAGAAGCAATACCAAATGCTGCAATACAAATTTCAGCATCATCCATCATATATTCTTCATACATTGCTTCGTTTTCTTCAATGTATTTATAACGGTCGAAACGTTCAAGGTTAGAAACTTCGAGCACTTCAGGTTTTAAGAAAAGTGAGTTAACAACATTATGCTCTCTTTCCATTTTTGTACCAACAGTTGCCCAAGGTTTTTCTTGTCTTGGTGCAATTTCGTAATCTAATGAAACAGGTTCCATCATTTGACCCATTGTACCATCAGCCAAAACCATAGCGGTCATACGATATTTATCAGCAAGTTCAAAACCTTTAACTGTAAGGTCAGCCATTTCTTGAACTGAAGAAGGTGCCAACACGAGCATTCTAAAGTCACCGTGACCACCTGCTTTTGTTGCTTGGAAATAGTCAGACTGTGAAGGTTGAATACCGCCAAGACCCGGGCCGCCACGTTGTACGTTTACGATAAGTGCAGGTAAATCAGCACCTGCAAGGTAAGAAAGACCTTCACTCTTAAGCGAAATACCAGGGCTTGAAGAAGATGTCATTACTCTAAAACCGGTAGCCGAAACACCGTAAACCATATTAATAGCCGCAATTTCACTTTCTGCTTGTAAGAAACAACCACCAATTTTTGGCATTCTTTTTGCCATATAAGCCGCAATTTCGGTTTGTGGGGTAATAGGATATCCAAAATAGTGGCGGCAACCTGCAATAATAGCCGCTTCAGCGATAGCCTCATTGCCTTTCATTAAAACTTTATCAGCCATTTTTTTCACTTACCTTTCTACCTTAATAATGCAATCAGGACACATTGTAGCGCAAAATGCACAGCCAATACAATCAGCTTCATTTACAGCTTCTACAGGGTGATGTCCCTTAATATTGATTTTATCGGTTGCAAGAGCAAGAACTTTTTTAGGACAAACGTCTATACAAAGTCCGCAACCCTTACACTTGTCTGTTTTAAAGGTTAATTTAGCCATTCTCAATTCTCCTTTTAGTCAATGTATTTTTTGTTGCAATTCAAGGGGAAAAACATCGGTTTTTACATCCTGTACTTCGCACAAAAGTTTTTTATGAACGGTAGTACATTTAATAGGCAACCCTGTAAGTTTAGAAACCTCTTCAGCATAGGGCAACGAATTTATTACGTCACAAGCCTTTGTTTCTTCTCCTAAATTTGAATTATTTATAATAGAGGTGAATTTGATTTTACAAGCATTTTCAATTTCGTTCATAACCTCTATTGTAGATTTAGCATCCCGTGTTAACGGGCGGTAGCAGTTGATTACAAAAATCATTTCGTAATCATCTTCTTCCTTAATAGCATCGGCAATTCTACCAAGTGCTAAAGCGCCGCGGTCATCACCGCCTACATCAATTATTGCTTTAATATTCTTATTTGCAGTTATTGCGTACATTTGTTGTGGCATTGCCGGAATATCAACATTAGTTCCCGCATATTCAGAAGCAATAAGTTGGATTTCGGCATTCCCTAGTTCTTCAGCCGAATCCTTTGTTCTAAAATATGGGTTAACAATATCTAAATCGGCAATAGCAACATTTTCGTATTGCTTTTTCAAATCTAAAGCCATATTAACCGCAACATTTGTTTTTCCGCTGCCGTAATGTCCGCAAAGCAAAGTTATTCTTTTATAGTCCATATTATTTCCTATAGTTTATTACGTTGAATCTTGCCACTTGTAGTTTTAGGAAGGCTGTCTTTAAATACCACAATTCTTGGATATTTATAAGGCGCAGTTCTTTCCTTAACATAAGCTTGAATTTCCTTTTTAAGTTCTTCTGTAGGTTCAGTTCCGTTTACAAGAACAATACTTGCCTTAACAACCTGACCACGAACCTCATCAGGAGCGGCGGATACGCCACATTCAAGTACATATGGAAGTTCCATAATAACACTTTCAATTTCAAAAGGTCCTATACGATAGCCCGAAGACTTGATAACATCATCAACTCGACCAACATACCAATAGAAACCATCTTCATCCTGCCAAGCAGTATCGCCTGTATGGTAGTAACCTTCACGCCAAGTTTCTTTGGTTTTTTCTTCAGCGCCATAATAGCCAACAGCCAAACCGCAAGGTAAACCATCTTTAATGTTAATTACTATCTCACCGGTTTCACCAACATCAACAGGATTACCTTCTGGGTCAACAATACTAACATCATATATCGGAGCAGGTTTGCCCATTGAACCAATTTTGTGTGGTTCACCTATCATATTACCGATAATCATTGTGCTTTCAGTTTGACCAAAGCCTTCTAAAATTTGAAGTCCTGTAATCTTTTCAAACTGGCGGTAAACTTCAGGATTGAGCGCTTCACCCGCAGTAGTCATATGCTTAACCGAAAACAAATTGTATTTTGAAATGTCTTGTTTAACAAGCATACGAAGCATTGTAGGAGGAGCGCAGAATGTTGTTATACCGTATTTTTCAAACATCGGTAAAATATCTGCCGCATCAAAGCGGTCAAAATCATAAACAAAAGTAGCCGCTTCGCAAAGCCATTGTCCGTAAAGTTTGCCCCACATAGCCTTTGCCCAACCGGTATCAGAAATTGTGAAATGCAAACCGTCAGGGTCAACATCGTGCCAATATTTTGCTGTGTGGAAATGTCCAAGCGGATATTTATAACTATGTGCCGCAATTTTTGGATAACCACTTGTGCCGGATGTGAAATACATAAGCATCAAATCATCACCGCAAGGCGAATCATCAGTACGGTTAAAGCGAGTAGAATATAGCGGAAATTCTTCATCAAAATCACGCCAACCATCACGTTTACCATTTACTATCATCTTATGTTTAAGCAAAGGACACTTTTCAACCGCTAAATCTACTTGAGCGGCGGTATCACCATCAGCAGTACAAACAATAGCAGTTACACCTGCTGACTGGAAGCGGTATTCAAAATCGTGTTCTTGCAACTGATTTGTTGCGGGAATAACAATCGCACCAAGTTTATTAAGCGCAATCATACAATACCAGAATTGATAATGTCTCTTTAAAACGAGCATTACCTTGTCGCCTTTTTTAATGCCAAGCGATTTAAAGTAATTCGCGCATTGGTTAGAAGCCTTTTTGATATCCTTAAATGTAAGTCGGCGTTCAGTACCATCGCGAGAAATATGTAACATAGCAAGTTTAGAGGGGTCTTTATCAGCCAAAGCATCTACTAAATCAAAAGCAAAGTTAAACTTTTCGGTATTTTTAAACTTAATAGAAGTAGGTGTTCCGTTCTCATTTTCTTGAACATCAACATACTGACTGTAAATACGCTCTTTACTATCCTTACGAACACGGGTTGAAACCTTACTTTCAACCTTTTTATCAGGTTCTAATTCAGGAATAGGCTCACCTGTTGGATTAAGAACTATAGCGTAAAAAGTACAATCCTCACCATTAACAGCAATCATACCGTGAGGGGTATTAGAATCAAAATAAATACTGTCCCCGGGTCCTAAAACTTCGGTGTGATTACCAACTTGAACCTTTAAGTGACCCGAAATTATAAGGTCACATTCTTGTCCTGAGTGGGTAGTTAACTCAATATCACGAGTTTGCGCTTCTTCGCTGTAAACACTCTTAACATAAAGAGGTTCCGCAATTCTATTTTTAAAAGCGGAAGCCAAGTTATAATAAGTCATACCGTGAGCTTTTTCGATACGTTGACCTTCACCTCGGCGTGTAACAGTAAATGATTTAAGTTTAGGGCTATAACCCTCAATAATATCAGTTACATCGACATTAAAAGCATTAGCACAACGGTAAATAAAAGCAAAGTGTAAATCGCTTTCGCCTTTTTCACAAGCAATATACTCTTCTTCGCTAACGCCGGTTTTTAACGCCATTTCGCTTATAGACAAATTTTCAATTTCACGCAGTTCGCGAATACGACCTGCCATTTCCTTGATTTTTAAATCAAGTCCTCTAATATTTTCCATCATTTCCTCCGTTTCGGGCGAAAATCAAAAATACTCGCCCCAAAGTTATGACTTTGAGACGAGTACAAATTCATACCCGCGGTACCACTCAAATTGCAGTTTTTAAAACTGCCACTCTTGGAATCCAACAATTCCTATGCCTTTACGCAGCAATCACGAAAGGGTTCTACTCACCATTAGTTTTCTTCCCTTCAGCTCAGAAGCTACAACATAAAACCCGCATAAATGACTCGCACCAACCGTCATCTCTCTTTTATGCGAAAAAATCATGCACTCTTCATCAAAGCCTTTTAACCCAATTAGTATATCATAACATTGGAAAATTGTCAATATAAAATCAAATATATAAATATATTATAGTTTATTTCTTTGAATTTTACCACTTATAGTTTTTGGTAATTCTTCACGGAACACAATAACACGTGGATACTTGTAAGGCGCAGTATGTGTTTTAACATAATTTTGAATTTCTTTCTTTAATTCTTCAGTACCCTCAGTTCCTTTTGTTAATACAATACTTGCCTTTACTACTTGACCGCGAACCTCATCAGGAGCGGCAGATACGCCACATTCAAGTACATACGGAAGTTCCATAATAACGCTTTCAATTTCAAAAGGTCCGATGCGGTAGCCCGAAGACTTAATAACGTCATCTATACGGCTAACATACCAGAAATAACCATCTTCATCGCGCCAAGCAGTATCGCCTGTGTGGTACATACCGTCATACCAAGCTTCGTTTGTCTTTTCTTCATCGCGATAGTATTCTCTATAAAGTCCGCAAGGAACGTTTTCTTTTGTTCTTATAACAATTTCGCCAACTTCACCATCCGCAACCGAGTTGCCCTCAGGGTCAACTATGTCAACATCATATTGTGGAGAAGCTTTACCCATAGCGCCAATCTTCGGAACTGTACCGCAAAGATTTGCTATTGTAAGTGTAGTTTCGGTTTGACCAAAACCTTCCATTATTTGAAGACCTGTTGCCTCTTCAAATTGGCGGAAAACTTCAGGATTTAACGCTTCACCCGCAGTAGTCATATGGTGAATTGAAGATAAATCATATTTTGAAAGGTCGCTCTTTACAAGCATACGAAGCATTGTAGGTGGTGCACAGAATGTAGTTATGTTGTATTTAGCAAACATTGGTAAAATTTCGTCTGCATCAAATCTATCAAAGTCGTAAACAAAAACTGCACCTTCGCAAAGCCACTGTCCGTAAAGTTTGCCCCAAAGTGATTTACCCCAACCTGTGTCGGAAATTGTTAAATGCAAACCGTCACGTTCGCAACAATGCCAATACTTAGCAGTTACAAAATGTCCTAAAGCGTAAGTGTGTTTGTGAGCCGCCATTTTAGGATTGCCGGTTGTACCCGAAGTAAAGAACATTAAAGCAAGTTCGTCACCTGCCGAAGCATCTTCGGGCCTATCATATTTACCCGAGAAAAGCTTGTATTCATTGTCGAAATCGTGCCAACCGTCACGTTTGCCGCCAACCATAATAAGTTGCTTAACTTCTTCACAATTTTTTGCAGCGCGTTCAGCGATTTCTGCAGTGTCACCATCGGCAGTACAAATAATAGCGCTAACACCTGCGGCTTTGTATCTATATTCAAAATCGTGATCTTTAAGTTGGTTTGTAGCAGGAATTGCTACCGCACCGATTTTATGAAGCGCAATCATACTAAACCAAAATTGGTAATGTCTTTTAAGTACAAGCATTACCTTATCGCCGCGCTTAATACCTAAAGAAGTAAAGTAGTTAGCGCATTGGTTAGAAGCGCGTTTAATATCTTTAAAAGTGAAACGGCGTTCGGTTTTATTTTTATCAATATGAAGCATTGCTAATTTTTCAGGATATTTCTTCGCAATACCGTCAACGACATCAAAACCAAAATTGAAAACTTCGGTATTTTTAAACTTAATGTCTTTCAAAGCACCGTTTTCATCTTCAACTGTTTCAACAAACTTTTCGCAAACCAACTTTTCAGAAGTTTTAGCTGTTGCAATACTCTTTCTTACCGTTTCTTCCTTAACTTCTTCACCCGGTAAAACTACTGCGCAAAAAACACAGTCCTCACCGTCAACCGCTATCATACCGTGTGGTATTGAAGAATTATAATAAATGCTATCGCCTTCGTGCAAAATTTCGGTATGCTCACCTATTTGAACCTTTAAAGAACCGCTTAAAACAAAGTCGAATTCTTGACCTGAGTGGGTTGATAGATGTATAGGTTTATTTTGCTGTGAAGCCGAATATTCATAGCGAACATAATAAGGTTCCGCAATTTTGTCACGGAATTTTGGCGCTAAGTTAGTAATATCAATACCGTCCTCCTTGGCGGTTTTTTGCCCCTTACCCTTTCGAGTTACGGTATAAGTGGAAAGTTTAGCGGTTCTTCCCTCTAAAAGTTCGGTCATTTCCACATCAAATGCTACTGCACATTTGTGAATAAATGAAAAGGGAATATCAGCATTTGCATTCTCATACGTAATATATTTTTCTTCGCTAACTTCGGTCTTCTCTGCCATTTCGGCTATAGACCAACCCATTATTTCGCGCAATTCTTTAATTCGCGACGCAATCTCCATTAGTTGTTGTTTTGCGGTGTTGGTTTCCATTTTTCGATTACTCCCTTTCATAAATTATTAAATAAAAAAACACCCATCTCAAATCTCTTTGAGACGGGTGTGAACTCACACTCGCGGTACCACTCAAATTGCAGTTTTTCACTGCCACTCTTGGAATCTAACAATTCCTATGCCTTTACGCAGCAATCACGAGAAAGCCTACTAAACGATAGTTATTCAGCTTTCCAGCTCGGAAGCGATGGGTTATAATGATTGTAGTTTGTCGAAACGCCGAAAAGCGCTTCGACAAGCCGATTATATCGGCTTTGCACAAATAAATTCTATAAAATTTATTTGTGCACGACACTCATTGCAATGGATATAGTCAAATTTTCATTGAAAATTTGCTCCCAAATCAAAGATTTGGTGGCGAAACAGTAAATTATTTTACTGTTTCGACTAACTTTAACCATTATTAAGAACACTTGCTGTTGACTCACACCAAACGTCAACTCTCTTAAAACAGTTATTCTAAACCGTCTTCGTCAATGCTTTTTTAAAAATCTTTACGTATTATAACACCTTAAAACAAAAATGTCAACATTTTATTCTAAAATTTCTTCAATAATAAAACGAGGTCTTTGCTTGGTTTCTAAATATATTTTACCGATATACTCCCCAACAACACCAATCGCCAAAAGCATAAGTCCGCCAATAGCCCAAACTGATGCCATAACACTGGTCCAACCTGTTACGGTATGCCCTGTAAAATGACGTACTAACGAATAAATTACTATGCCTATACTAACCAAAAACACGGTAAAGCCTAAGCCAATAATCATTCTAATAGGTTTAACACTTAAAGAAGTTATCCCCTCAAGCGCAAAGTTTATCATTTTTTTAATTGGGTATTTACTTTTACCTGCAACCCTTTCTTTACGCTCGTAATAAACCTTTTCAGTATTAAACCCAAGCATAGTTACTAAACCGCGCAAAAACAAATTAACCTCTTTGAAATTTTCAAGTGCTTCTACTGCGCGGCGACTCATAAGTCTAAAATCGGCGTGATTATACACAGTATTAACACCCAAAAACTGAATAAGTTTATAAAATAATTTTGCGGTATTGCGCTTAAAAAACGAATCTTTCTTGCGGTCGCTTCTAATTCCATAAACTATATCCGCTCCATTATTATAAGCGTTTATCATTTCATCAATCGCATTTATATCATCCTGCAAATCCGCATCCATAGTAATAACCATATCCGCCTTTTCCTTAACGGTTAAAAGTCCCGCTAAAAGCGCATTTTGGTGGCCGGTATTGGAAGAAAGATTTATACCTGAAAAAATCTCATTTTCCTTATTTTGTTTTTTAATTATTTCCCAAGTATTGTCCCTTGAGCCATCATTAACAAAAACAATACGGCTCATATATGAAATTTTTTGTTCTTTAAAAAGTTTATCAAATTTCTCTTTTAACTGCTTTGCAGTTCGAGGTAAAGCCTCCTCCTCGTTAAAGCAAGGAATTACTATATACAATATTTTATTCAATCTCTTCCCTCCTAACACTTAAAAAGTATACCAAATTATTAAACTTTTTTCAAGCATCTACAATAAAAATTGCCGCAGCTTATACTACGGCAATTTTTAACTATTTTTTATTACAGCTTTTTTCAGAACAGTTTTTAGCATACGGACATCCTATACACTTTTCTCCTTTTCTTTTCGCGCGTACAAGATACCATATAATTCCTAATACTATAGCGACCAATATTAAAACGACAATAACGTTCTCCATAATTCAAATCCTAACTATAACCTTTATTTTGCACCTTTTAAAGCGTATTCAGACTTCATCTTTTTATTAGTGTTAATTATTAATCCAATTACAACAGCAATCATAATAGCTACGGCAATAAAGCCACCTATAGCAGCGCCAATTTTAAGAGTTCCACCTACAACAAGCGTACCAATAGTATAAACTAAATATGACACAGTATATCCAACTGCTATTTGAAGTCCAATACCGCCCCAAAGCCATTTTGCACTCTTCATTTCGGCATTCATAGCACCAATAGCCGCAAAGCAAGGAGGTGTGTAAAGATTAAACATCAAGTATGCAAGAGCCGCAACCTTAGTAATTGCCATAATACCTGCAACCTCGGCGCCTGCGCCTTCTAATAATGCAAGTTCTTCGGTATCAATAAGGTTATTAAGTCCTACAAAGCAAACAGCCAAAGTACCTACAACATTTTCCTTTGCAATAAAGCCTGTAATAGCTGCTGCTGCCAACTGCCAAGAAACAACACCCACAATAGGAACTAACAAATATGCAAACGGCGAAGCAATAGAAGCTAAAATAGAAGCATCTGCGCTTTGGGCAACTGTAAAACTCCAAGTAAATGTCTGCATAAGTTGTACTGCCATATTACAAAGTAAAATAATTGTAGCGGCTTTTACAATATATGCCCAACCGCGACTACACATTGACTTAAATGCACCCCAAAAAGATGGAGCCTTATATTCTGGAAGTTCTATAATAAAGAAAGATTTTCTAGCGCGATAACCTGTAATAAGATTGATAAGTAACGCTCCAAGGAAAATAAGTGCGATACCTGCAAAATACATAAGTGCACTAACCCACCAAGCATCTTTAAAAAACGCACCTGCAAAAAGAGCAATAACTGGAATTTTTGCACCGCAAGGCATAAATGGAGCAAGCATAGCGGTTGCTCTGCGTTCACGCTCGTTACGGATAGTACGACTTGCCATAATACCGGGAACGGCACAACCTACAGTAATAACAAAAGGAATAACCGATTTACCCGAAAGACCTACTTTTTTGAAAATAGGGTCAAGTACAACAGCCGCGCGGGACATATATCCACAATCTTCAAGTAAAGCAATAAGAAAATACATTACCATAACAAGAGGTAAGAAACCAACAACGGCAACCACACCGCCGATAACGCCATCAACAAGAATAGCAGAAATCAAAGGGTTGGCATTTTCAAGAAGTCCCCCTACCCATCCTTGAAACATCTCAAGCAGAGGCACAAGACCGGGAATAAAGGTGTCTCCAACTTCTACGCCTTCGGCGATCCAAGTACCGAGTGTTGTCTGAGAAATATAGAACACAAGGAACATTACAGCAGCAAAAATCGGAATACCAAGCCACTTATTTGTAAGAATATCATCAATCTTATCACCGATATTCTTGTCCTTAGTGAGTACCTTACGGCTCTCAACTTCTTTTACAATGTCATTCACAAACTTAAAGCGTTTGCGGTCAGCGGCTTCAACAACCGTCTTGTCGGTAAGATCAATGTCGCCTTGTATGTAAGGTGCAATTTGTTCCTTCTCTACTTGTTTGGTAGCCACATCTATCAAAGTTTTTAATCCGTCTGCCGAGGTTGAAACAGTTTTTATAACAGGACAACCAAGCTTATTCGATAGAGTTTCTGCATCAATTTTATTGCCTTTTTTCTTGCCAATGTCGCTCTTATTCAGTGCTACAACAACCGGAATACCGAGTTCCAAAAGTTGTGTGGTAAAGAAGAGGCTACGACTTAAGTTATCCGCATCCACGATGTTAATAATAACATCAGGATTTTCATTCTTTACATAAGCGCTTGTAATACTCTCCTCACTTGTAAACGGTGACATAGAATACGCACCAGGGAGGTCAACAGCAGTAACTTGTTCACCACCTGAATATACCTTCTTAATGGAATGTTCCTTTTTGTCTACGGTAACACCTGCCCAGTTGCCAACTTTTTCATTACTACCGGTCAATGCATTATACATTGTGGTTTTACCTGAGTTTGGATTACCTGTCAAAGCAATTCTCATAAATCTTCCTCCTTGAATTCTTTAACTTATTTAAATCCTATTGGATAAAATTACAATCATTAGTTAGCCATCGCTAACCGTCGATACAAAAAAATAAGCCATAGCTTATTCTTTTAAAAATTAAACAATAATAGCCTCTGCTAATTGATTATCTATATTGTATCGTGCATCTTTAATAGAAACGGTACAACCACCCTTGCGGTGTGCAATTACAGTAATAGCTTCACCAGTATAACAACCTAACGAAAACAAAAAAGAATTAAGTTCTTCATCATTTGTATTAATTTGCTGAATAATATATTCTTTTCCTTCTTCTACTTCTCTCAAATTCATATTCGTTACCACCATATTACAAGCGGTTAGTTTTTGCTAACCGTTAATCAAAAAATGAAGTTAGCCAACGCTAACTTCATTTATCATACAACTTTTCTCAAATTTTGTCAATATATTTTACTAAAAAATTACAATTCTTTTTCAATTTGCAAAGTGTATTTTAGGTTGTTTTTGTAACTGGAATATAAAAATATTACAGGAATTTAGATTGCAATTTTTCATTTTTACCGCACCAAAACCGCCACCATAAGTTTTATAATAATAAATCCCGTTTTCAGTGTCACAGCAAGATGTGTAAACCGAAATTACATTTTCACCGTTTGAAAGCCTAACTATACCTTTTGTTTGCTCAACACCCGACATAATTCTAAAAAATAACTCAACTCCGTTATTTTCAAAAGGCAGAGCATTATATTTAAAAAATGCAGCCCTTATAAAACGCGATGCGGAGGAATTGTCCCCCGGTAGCCCTAAAGCGCCCATTCCCCTACTATACTTTGTTAAATTTAATTCCTTAGAAAAATTATTTTTAGGAGACTCAGCCGAAAGCGACATATAATTACTCAAATTTGTTAAATGGTAGTCAAACGGGGGATTATTTGTTAACACTCCTACACTATTCTCATAAATTTTAATACCACTTTTAAGCGGCTCAACCGTAATACTGCTTTTTTTATCACTAATCAACCAATGAAGCGGCGTAGTTTTCAAATTTTCATCAAAATCCTCACCGATTATATTTATATTCTCAATCAACTTGACCGCCTCACCTACCGTCTTGCAACTACCTAATATAAAAGGTATGAACTCAAAAACCGCCACATTAGGTTTGAAGTCGGACTTTTTACTGTAAACCGCATTTTGCGGAAAATTAAGCGCCGCAATACTTAAACCATATTCGTTTGTAGCATCATATAAGAGCGGATACTCATTTTTTATAGTTGCCATACCAATGATCGCATAATGACTGTTCAAATTTTTTGTGTATCTAAATTTAAAATCAAAATTTCTTGGAATAACTACCACCTTCTCATCTAATGAAAACTCAAGGTCAAGCGTTCTTCCAAAAAACTCCCCATTTTTCGACAAACTTAGTGCTGTACAAATAAAAATCTACTCCTTGTTAATCTAATTTTTAGAAAAAATTGACTTATGCACCCATAATATGCTATACTTTTATTAATATTCTAATTTTAAGGAGGTTTTATTCTTGAATAGTAATACAATACAAATATTAATCGCAATGATAATTTATATGTCATTTGTCATTGTAATTGGTTTGTTTTATGCAAAAAAAGCTAACAAGAATTCAGAAAACTACTTTTTAGGCGGCCGTTCCTTAGGCCCTTGGGTTACTGCTATGAGTGCCGAAGCGTCCGATATGTCGGGTTGGCTTTTAATGGGACTTCCCGGTGTTGCTTATTGGTGCGGTTTGGCTGATGCTGCTTGGACTGCTATAGGTTTGGCTATTGGTACATATTTAAACTGGTTAATCGTTTCAAAGCGACTTCGCCGTTATAGTATAAGAGCTAATAACTCTATAACCTTACCTGAATTCTTCTCAAATCGTTTCCGTGAAAACAAAAAGATTATTATGTCTCTTGCGGCATTGTTTATCTTAGTTTTCTTCACAGTTTACGCTTCAAGTTGCTTTGTAACCTGCGGCAAACTCTTCTCTACACTTTTTGGTGCGTCTTATGTTTCTATGATGATTTTAGGCGCCGTTTTCGTACTTCTTTATACAATCCTCGGCGGATTTTTAGCCGAAAGTGCATCTGACTTTATGCAAGCAATCATTATGATAATCGCTCTTACAGTTATTGTCATTATAAGCACTGTAAAAGCCGGTGGACTTTCTGAAGTTTTAGCAAATGCTAAAGACATCCCCGGTTTCTTTGAATTCTTCGGCATTGCTTCTCCAACAGTAAACGAAGCAGGTACACAATTAATTGAAGGTTCAAAGGCTGTTTTTGGTGATGCCGCGCCTTACACTATTCTTTCAGTTTTCTCTTGTTTGGCTTGGGGTCTTGGTTACTTCGGTATGCCTCAGGTGCTCCTTCGTTTTATGGCTATCCGCAAAGAAAAAGAATTAAAAGCTTCAAGAAGAATTGCAATGGTTTGGGTTGTAATTTCATTAAGTGTCGCAGTATTTATTGGTATCGTTGGCCGCGCTCTTTACCCAACAGAAGCCGCTTTGTTAAGCAAATCAGGCGCTGAAAGTATCTTCATTGTTATTTCTACAAAACTTTTACCACCATTACTCGCAGGTTTTGTTATGGCAGGTATTTTAGCAGCTACAATTAGTTCTTCCGACTCTTACTTGCTTATCGCCGCTTCAGCATTTGCAAAAAATATCTATCAAGGTATTGCAAAGAAAAATGCAACCGATAAACAAGTTATGACCGTTACAAGAATTACTCTGTTAGTTATCGCTTTAATTGCAGTTTTAATTGCACTTGATAAAGATAGCGTTATCTTCCAAATCGTATCATTCGCGTGGGCAGGTTTTGGCGCAACATTCGGTCCGCTAATACTCTTCTCACTCTTCTGGAAACGTACAAACCGTGCAGGTGCTATTGCCGGTATGGTAGGTGGCGCCGGAATGGTATTCCTTTGGAAATTAGTAATTTCTAAACTCGGCGGTGTGTTCGCAATTTACGAACTTTTACCTGCATTTATCTTCTCTTCAATTTTAATCGTTGTTGTTTCTCTTCTCACAAAAGCACCTTCAAAAGAAATTGAAGAAGATTTTGAATATGTAAGAACAATAAGCGAATAATACCTATTAAAAAACTAAAAGTGACTTCGTTTTTTAGCGAAGTCACTTTTTTTATTTAATCTACATTTACGCCCTTTTTAAAAAGTTTAATATTAACAAAACAAATAATCACCGAAACAAAAGTATATGAGGAAATTGCTATATAAACCATATTTTTTATTGTTTCGATATCTAAAACATTATTCGTTACAAAAAGATTCATAAAATCCTTGTTAAAAATCGCTATAAAGAATAATACTGCAATTATTATTCCCTGACTTACCATAAATGTTAGTCCTGCAAATAATACAGAAAATCCTGTTTTTGCACTATTTCTCCTGTGCCCTAATATTATCCCAGTAAATCCGCATTGTAAAATATTTAAAAATTCTAAAAACAAAACAAACACAAATAAAAGAAGAATACCTAATACCGAACTATCGTAAATTTCCGCAAAAGGCAACAAAACATTTTTAAACCACTGCAAATTTTCTTTTGAATAATAAGCCACGAATAGCACTATGCAAATCCAAGCAAAACTTGAAAAAAGGGTTATTACAGTTGTTGAAATTTTTGATAAATAATGGGTTCTTTTTTCCACAGGCAAGGTATGTGTAAGATAAGACTCGTCATTGTAAAGATGTGATTTAAATCTAGCCCACATTCTAAGTATATTATTTATAAGTGTACTGCACATCATAGAAATTGCAGCGCCTTGTGAAATTTCCCCCAAAATTCTAGCTACAAAAGAATTTTCTACACTAAAAAACACCCTTGTTAATATGCCGAAAACAAGCGCTAATATATAAAAAATTATAAGCACCTTAAAAATACTTTCAAGGTCGTATTTAAGTAATTTTTTTAACATTTGAACATCCTCCTAAAAATTTCATCAATAGAAGCATCTTCGCTATTTCTAAGTTCATCCGCTTCGGCGGTTAATATAATTTCACCATTATCAATAAAAATAACATTATCGAGTATCCGCTCAATGTCACTAATAAGGTGGGTAGAGATAATAACACTCGCCCCTTCATTAAAATTGGTAAGAATTGTATCTAAAATATAATCTCTCGTAGCTGGGTCAACACCGCCTAAAGGCTCGTCAAGAATATAAAGGTCGGCTTTGCGACTCATAACGAGTACCAACTGAACCTTTTCTTGCATACCTTTGCTCATTTTTGAAAGTTTTTGGTTTGGGTCAAGCCCTAAATCTTTCAAAAGTTTATATGCTTTTTCGCTATCAAAATTTTCATAAAACTCAGAAAAATACTTTATGGTTTTTTCTACTGTCATACTCTTGTCAAGATATGTGCGCTCGGGTAAATATGAAATAATTTTTTTGCTTTCAACCCCAACAGGTTTTCCGTTTATAAGAATTTCCCCCGAAGTTACGGTTAAAAGGTCGTTAAAAAGTTTTATAAGCGTGGATTTACCTGTTCCGTTTTTACCCAAAAGACCAATTATTTTACCGCGTGGTATCTCTAAATTTATATTTTTAAGTATTTGCTTTTCGCCAAAACTTTTATTCAAATTAATACATTGTAATAATTCCATTACTCGCTTCCTCCTAAATCTTTAATGTGCAATAGAACTTCATTTTTATCAAAGCCAATTTTCGCCATAGTTTCTATGTATTTTTGTGTAACTATGTTGGCATACTCTTGTTTATATTTTTCAATAAGCGCCTTGTCTTCGGTTACAAATTTTCCGTTGGTGCGCTCGGTAAATACAAGCCCTATTTCTTCAAGTTCAACAAGCGCTTTTTGCACAGTGTTAGGATTTACTTTTAATTTTAAGCCTAAATCTCTAACTGAAGGCAAGCGCTCCCCCGCTGAAATCTTGCCCGAGATAATATCCCTTTTAAGCAGTTCCACTAACTGAAGATAAATTGGAATGTTATTTTCAAAATCAGATTGCATTTCCTCACCACACTGTATTATTGACTTAATACAATAATACACACAAATCATACTTTTGTCAAGTAAAACTTTTAAAAAATAAAAAAGCACCCAAAGGGTGCTTATGGTTGGCGCAGATGGAGGGATTTTTTCTCGGCTCTCCCGCGCCTATCGCCTCGCGTGCGCTCGTTGCCCCGCCTAAAGAACAGTCCACCGGACTGTTCTTTTTTACGGCTTGTTCGAATCCCATGTAGTAAAATTTATAAAATAAAAGAAGTGCCAACTTTATAGTTAGTACTTCTCTTTGGCGCAGACGGAGGGATTCGAACCCTCGTCCCTCAGGGGGCATCATGATTTCGAGTCATGTCCGTTATGACCACTTCGATACGTCTGCGTATATGTTAAACTCTACTTAGAGTAAAACTATCTATTTAATTTTTTCAAACGGACGTCCGTTATGTCCTGTTGCGGTTCCCGAAATTTTTTAACACTACCGTTAAAAATTTCGACCGCTGCCACTCCTTTTGCCTCGCTTTATCTGCCACTGGCAGCGCTCGGCAACGTCCCCACTTCGATACGTCTGCGTATATATTAAATCCTAAATAATTATATTGATTTTAGCCCTATATGTCAAGGCAAATTTACATATACGGTTGATTTTATTTTAATAATATTATAAAATATAAAAAACACAAAGAGGTGATAAGTTTTGAGCGATAATTTAAATCTTTTAGAAATAGAAAAACATTTAAAATCCGACTTTTTTAACCTAAACCTTCTTCCTAAAACCGATTCCACCAATACCTTTTTAAAACAAGCGGCTTTAGATGGTGCCCGAGAAGGAACAACCATTATTGCTTTAGAGCAAAGCTCGGGCAAAGGGCGTTTATCAAGGAAATTTTTTTCACCCAAAGGCGGAATTTATATGAGTTTTTTGCTCCGCCCAAATGGAAATCTTTTTGATGCTACACTTGTAACCACCGCCGCCGCAGTTGCGGTGTGCGAAGCGATTGAAAAACACACTGATAAAAAACCTCAAATCAAATGGGTTAACGATGTTTTTATTGAAAACAAAAAAGTATGCGGCATTTTAACCGAAACTGCAATTAACACCAATTCAAACAGTTTTGAGTACATTATTGTAGGCATTGGCGTAAACCTTTATCCGCCCGAAAATGGTTTTGACAAGGAAATTAAAAATATTGCGGGTGCGGTTTTAGAAAACGAAACAGAAAATTTAAAATCTAAAATTGTTGCCGAAATTCTTAACAGTTTTTTTAATTACTACACTTCCCTTTCGGATAAAAAACATTATGCCCCATATAAAGAAAGGCTGTTTGTTTTAGGCAAAAATGTTGAAATTATAAACAGCGGTGAAACACAAAACGCCACTGTGCTTGACCTTGATAACAACTTTCACCTTAAAGTTTTACTCGAAAACAATACCGTAAAAGAATTGTTTTCAGGTGAAATAAGCATAAAACTAAACTAAAAAAAGACCGACACAGTCGGTCTTTTTAATTTTTTGCGAGTCGGTCGATAAGCCGAGTTCTGTCGCGGACGGTTATCTATCTCGACAAAGGATTGCTCCCTTGCTCAAGCCGCTTTTCGTAGCACATCGGGCAAATGTATAGCTACAGTTAGCGTTGCTCCAAATAGGGTTTACAGTATCACGATGTTCCCATGTGATAGGTGAGCTCTTACCTCGCCTTTCCACCCTTACCGAAAAATTTCGGCGGTATATCTCTGTTGCACTTTCCCTAAGGTCACCCTCGGCGGCCGTTAGCCGCTATTCTGCCCTGTGGGGCTCGGACTTTCCTCAAGACTATAAGTCTCGCAACCGTCTAACCGACTCTAAGGTATTTTAACACAAATTTCAAAATGTGTCAAAACAAAAATAAAGGAATAATATAAAGTAAGGCTATTTTTTGTTTTGGAGGGGTTCTTTTGGAAAAATTCACAAAAAAATATTTTTTAGCGGCAAATTCAGCCGAAGGTTTTGTTTCGGAGTTTAGTTCAGTTTTAAATGCCGAGGAAAACTGGAAAACCTACATAATCAAAGGCGGACCCGGTACGGGAAAATCTTCCTTTATGAAATTTATTGTTACAAAGGCAATAGAAAACAACCTTACATACGAACTTTGTCCTTGCAGCAGCGACCCTAATTCGCTTGATGGTGTAATTTTGCCCACTAAAAAAATCGCTTTTTTAGACGGCACCGCGCCGCATACTGTAGACCCAATTTTCGCGGGTATTGGCGACACTATCTTAAACTTTGGCGATTTTTGGGATGAAGATATTTTATATGGCAACAAAGATAAAATTATTGCTTTACAAAAACTAAACAAAGCGCATCACAAAACCGCCTCTTTATATATGCAATCATTAGGAAAACTCTTACTCGATAATTACAAAACTGCCCTCGCTTGTACTAACAAAGAAAAGGTTTATTCTTTTACCAAAAACCTTTGTAAAAAATACATTCCAAAAGGTAAAGGTAGCGGCAAAGAAACGGTAAGATTTGCTAGTGGAATTACTCCTTTAGGCGTGGTTTCTTATTCAAAAAATCTTACTCTTGGCAATAAAAACATTATAATAATTAAAGATGAATTTGGCGCCGCTTCGAATATAATTATAAATAAAATTAAAGACCGCGCTTTGCAAAACGGATATGATTGTTTTACCTATAAAAATCCGTTTTTGCCGTCCCTTATTTGTGACCATTTAGAAATCCCCGAACTTTCTCTTGTTATTGTAAGGGAATATAAATATATGAATTTCTCTTTGGAGACAAGGCGAATTCACTCCCGCCGATTTACAAGCAATAAACAACTTCATTTAAGCCGCGAACGAATTAAATTTAACCAAAAAGCAATTAAGGAACTACTTTTAGCGGCGGCTAATTCCCTTAATAACGCAAAATTAGTTCACGACCAACTAGAATCGTTTTACATTAAGGCTATGAATTTCAATAAATTAACCGAATTTGCAAATAGTTTTTGCAATAAATTGTTTTAAATGGTATAATGAATAAAAAGGATGTGTTAATTATGAAAATCGCCGTTATAACAGGTGCTTCTTCTGGACTTGGTAAAGATTTTTCGGTTTGTGTTAATAAAATGTATCCCGAAATCGAAGAAATTTGGCTTGTTGCCCGTCGCGAAGAAAAGTTAAAAGAAACCGCTAAAGAACTTACAAAAAAAGTTAAAATATTATCTTTAGATATTACCGATGAAAATGCGGTTAATTCTTATGTGGAACTTTTAAAGAGTGAAAACGCCGAGGTTAAACTTTTAATCAATAACGCAGGTTTTGGAAAATTAGGTTATTTCTATGAACTTTCAAAAAATGATAACTGCGGTATGGTGCGCCTTAACTGTGAAGCGTTAGTTGGTTTCACCTGCGCTACCCTACCCTTTATGACAAAAAACAGCGAAATCATTAATTCTTGCTCAATCGCTTCTTTTGCTCCTAATATTAGAATGGCGGTTTATTCTTCTACAAAAGCATTTGTTATGAGTTTTTCACGTGCTTTAAGAAGCGAACTAAAACCTAAAAAAATCAACGTTTTAGCCGCTTGTCCGGGACCAATGGACACCGAATTTTTAGCACTTGCGGGAATTGGAAAGGGTGATAGTCACACATTTGACACTCTGCCGCGCGTTAACCCAAAAGTTATGGCAAAAAAATCGCTTAAAGCATCTAAAAAGAAAAAAGCAGTTTATACAAACCGCTTGTTCTATAAATTCTATAGAATACTTGCAAAAGTATTACCACATAACATTGTTATGACATTAGCAAAAACATAAAACAAAACCCCACCTTAAAGGTGGGGTTTAAAATTTATCTTTCTTTTGCCATAAAGAAAACTGCCAATGTGCCGGGACCCGCGTGTGAAGCAATAACAGGGTCTAAACAGTTATATACAACTGTTTTTATACCATAACGCTTTTTAATTTCGTTACCAACTACTTTTGCATCTTCTTCACAGTCACCGTGAACAATAAAAATTTCTTGGTCTTTTATATCTTTTCCTTTAACTGCAAGAGAGTTAACCAAATGCTCCATAGCGGCTTTTCTTCCTCTTGCCTTGCCTGTAACATAAAGTTTACCGTCTTCTGCCATGTGCATTAAAGGTTTAATATTCATAAGTGAACCTAAAACCGCACCTGAACCCGAAAGTCTACCGCCGCGTTTTAAGAAAAATAAATCATCCAATGTAAAGATATGACAAACATACGCCTTATTTTCTTCTACCCATTCGGCAACCTCTTCAATGGTTTTACCTTCTTCTTTTAATTTTGCCGCGTAATGCACCAACATACCTTCACCCATAGAAGCGCAAAGAGTATCGCACACAATAATCTTTCTGTCACTGAACATTTCTTTATATTCTTCTACGGTATTAACAATATTTTGATAAGTTCCTGAAAGTCCCGAAGAAAAGGCTAAAACTAAAACATCTTCACCGCTTTCAAGTATAGGTAAAATCACCTTGTCACAGGCTTCACGGCTAACAAGCGAAGTTGTAATTTTTCCCTTTTCTCTTAAATACTTATAAACAGGTGCGTAATTAATTTTTTCACCCTTAATATAACTATCGTATTCAAAGCCGTTCATATTATATTTTAATGAAACTACTTCAACATTATATTTTTCTATTTGTTCATCGGTTAAATTTGAGCAAGAATCTGTAACAATTTTATAACCCATTAAAATACCTCCAAAAGTTATTTGCCGTTAATAATTGTACTAAAAACTCCCGTATTTTACAATCTACCATTTATCAATTTAACTCTAAAGGTTAAAAAATGAATTCTACCGTTAGTAGAATTCATTTTTTAGACATTTTCCGCCAAAATTTCCCAGTTATTCATTTCCGTTTCAAGTTCATTTTGGCATTCTTCTAATTCTATTTGCAATTTTGAAAGTTTTAAATAGTCGGACAAATTTTCTTCCTTACCTATTTCTATTTCAATTTCGCTTATTTTATTTTCAAGCGCCGCTATTTTTTCTTCACACTTTTTAAGTTCCCTTTCGCGCTTGGCTTTTTCTTTTAAAGGGGTTGTAAAGGTTTTCTTTTCTTTAGGTTTTGTTTGATTTTTAATTTCTACAACTTCAGCTGTTTGTTTTTCAAGATACTGCTCATACCCGAAAGGATAAAGTTCAGTCTTGCCCTCTTCAAAAACAAGTAACGAAGTTGATATTTTTTTAATAAAATATCGGTCGTGCGAAACAAAAATAACCGTACCGCTAAAGTTTTGTAAAATTTCTTCCAAAGCCTCTTTTCCTAAAATATCCATATGATTAGTAGGCTCGTCCAAAATCAAAAAATTAGGCTTTTTATTTAAAATTTTACAAAGTGCAAGGCGCACCTTTTCTCCGCCCGAAAGCATATCAACCCTTTTGAATACATCCTCACCGAAGAATAAAAAAGCGGCCAAACTGCTACGTGCTTCATAATCAGTAAGACTCGGGAATTCGTTCAAATAATCTTCTAAAACGGTATTACCGCTTGAATACTGCGCCATTTGTTGCTCAAAATAGCCAATACTCACACGCGGACCAAATTTAATCGTTCCCGAAATTGCAGGTATTTTTGACATTATAGTTTTTATAAAGGTAGATTTCCCTAAACCATTACCACCAATAATTCCTATTTTTTCGCCTCTTTTAACCTCTAAATTAACGGTTGAAAGAACCTTTTCGTACCCAATTTGTAAATCTTTTACCGATAAAACATCCTTAACCCCTATATCCAAAGGCTCAAAATTAGCATAAAATTTACTCGTATCAGACCTTTCAGGGTTTTCCAATATGTCCATTCGTTCGATTTGCTTTAACTTGCTTTGCGCCATAGCCGCCTTTGTTGCCTTATAACGAAAACGGTCAGCCAAATTTTGCAGCCTTTCAATTTCTTTTTGTTGTGCCTCAAAATTTTTAAGTTCTATTTCGCGCAACGCCTTTTTTTGTTCTACAAATTTTGAATAGTTGCCTGAATATTTATGTGTTTTTCCGTTTTCAATTTCATAAACAGTATTGACAACATTATCTAAAAACATTCTATCGTGGGATACAACAACAAATGCTTTTTTATAATTCTTTAAATAATCTTCAAGCCATTTTACCGCTTCTATATCAAGGTGGTTTGTAGGCTCGTCCAAAAGCAAAATCTGAGGTTTTGAAAGTAACAATTTTAAAAACGCGATTTTTGTACGTTGTCCGCCCGAAAATTCCGAAATAGGCTTTTGTTTTTCTTCTTCTGTAAATCCGAATTTTTTAATTGCGCTTTCATATTCCTTTTCAAAATAAAAACCGCCCAAATTTGTAAAAGTATCTAATAAATTTGTGTAATCCTTAATATCCTCTTCGGATTTTGTTTCTTCCATTTTTGTTTGGGCTAAATCCATTTTTTGCTTAATATTTAAAATTTCGCTATAAGCCGAGCGCACTTCATGAAGCAAGGTTTTACTTTCATCTTTAAAAGCAATTTGCGAAAGAATACCAATAGTAGTATTCGGAGTAACCGCAAAAAAGGTATCTTTATCACTATCAAGTTTTGTGATGTTATATTCGCCGGAAATAAGTTTCAAAAGGGTAGTTTTACCACAACCGTTTCTACCCACAACCGCTATTTTTGAATTGTCGTTAACTTCAAAATCGATTTGTTTTAAAATTGGTGTACCGCTAAGTTCTACAACACCGTTTTGAATTTTAAGTTGCACTAAACCACCCTCCTTTTTAAAGAACTATTTTTAAGGCTGTCCTTTTGGACAGCCCTTTTTTTAAGAAATCTTTGCGTTTTTATACATTACATCCAACACTTTATCGTTAACTGTAAGCGCTTCGATATAATATCTTCCATAATAATCTTCAATGTCTTTTTTGGTAGCGCTAAGACTTGACATTTGTTTTATCATTTCGTTAATCTTTGCATCAACATCTTTTTCGGTAACTGTTAAGTTTTCTTTGTCAAGTACATAATAAAGTGGCATAAGATTATCAAATAAAGGTTTAATTTGTTCTTCAATTAAATCTTCTTTGTATTGGCTTTCAGTTTGTCCCATATTATCAAGATAGGTTTGAAAATCAACCTGATAATTAGCCATTAAATTTTGTTCGCTTTGCACTTTTAAAGTTTTATATATTTGTTCGAGGTCAGTCTTTGGATACTTCTTAACCTTTGAATTTTCAAACAAATACTTAAGTAAATAAGACTTTACTGCTCTTTCTTTAACATCGGCATAATAATCTTCAACACTTTCAAAACCTAATTCTGAATAATATTCTTCAGGAGTAAGTCCTTCTTCGGTAACAATATAATTAACCTTTACTGTGAAAACAACAAATTGACCTGCTAACTCGGCACTTTGATAGTCCTTTGGAAATGTAAGTTTAAGATCAACTGTAGAGCCAACCTCTACGCCGATTAAGCCATCTTCAAAACCATCAATAAAACTGTTAGAACCGATTGTGAGATTATATCCTTGCGCAGTACCGCCCTCAAATGCAACACCGTCTTTCTTGCCTTCATAGTCAATATTAACGGTATCACCTTCTTTAACCTTACCACTTGTAATTTTTGTATAAAAATTATTTTCAGAAACATCTTGTGATAAAGTTTGGTCGTAATTTTCTTTAAATTCATCTGTTTTAGTGTTAACTTTAACACCTTTATAGGTAAGCGCGTCCATATATTTTTCCAAATCAACATTAAAAAGAATTCTGCCTTTGTCTACTTTTTTTTCGCCACAACCCGCGAAACTAAAAAGCATTAAAAAAATCAAAACTAAAGCTAATATTTTTTTCATTTTTATTTTTCCTTTCACGCTTCGTTAGAAGCCTTTAAATATGCATTAATAAAACCGTCAATATCGCCATCCATAACAGCGTTTATATTACCCGATTCAAAACCTGTTCTATGGTCCTTTGCCAAGGTATAAGGCATAAATACATAAGAACGTATTTGAGAACCCCAAGCAATTTCCTTTTGAACACCCTTAATATCTTCTATTTTTTCTAAATGTTCACGTTCTTTTATTTCTAACAATTTAGATTTAAGCATTCGCATTGCCTGTTCCCTGTTTTGAAACTGACTACGTTCGTTTTGACAAGCAACTACTATACCGGTCGGTATATGTGTAAGTCGCACCGCCGAAGAAGTTTTATTAATGTGCTGACCACCTGCACCTGATGAACGGAAAACATCCATTTTAACATCTTCTTCTCTTACTTCAATATCCATATCATCGGTAATTTCGGGCATTACTTCAAGGGACGCAAAGGAAGTATGTCTTCTTCCTGAAGCATCAAACGGTGAGACTCGCACCAAACGGTGAACACCCGACTCACTCTTTAAATATCCGTAAGCGTTTAAGCCCTCAACCAATATTGTAGCGCTTTTAAGTCCCGCTTCTTCACCATCTAAAAAGTCAAGCACCGAAAGTTTAAACCCGTGTCGCTCGGCCCAACGCGAATACATGCGCACAAGCATTGAAACCCAGTCCATCGCCTCGGTTCCACCCGCACCCGCGTGGAAAGTTATAATAGCATTGTTTTTATCATACTCACCGGTCAAAAGCGTTTCTAATCTCAATGAAGAAAGATTACTTTCAAACAAGTTTATCGATTCTTCAATTTCTTCTACTAAAGAAAGGTCTTGTTCTTCTTCACCCATTTCAATTAATACAAGCATATCCTCGTAAGAAGAAACTAACTTATCATAACTTTCTACAGTATTTTTTAACTTGCCCGTAGTCTGAAGAATTTTTTGGCTTTTTTCCATATTATCCCAAAAATTAGGGGCGGAGGCCTTTGCCTCTAATTCCTCAATTTCGGCACAAAGCCTATTATACCCCAAAGCCTCTTTTAAATCTATAAGTTCGTCTTTGTTAGCTTCAAGTCTTAATTGTAACTGCTCAAATTCAAGCATAAACTATCTCCCAATTATTTCTTCAAAACGTAAGCACACCAATTATCTTTATAATGTTCTTCAACAATGTTGAATCCTTTTTGTTGTGCTGCAAGTAAAACATCATCTTTTCTAATATCAATAATTCCCGAGATTATTAAAATACCATCATCGGTCATAAAGTCTTTTACATTTTCAAAAAGCCTAATAATAACATCGGCAACAATGTTTGCGCAAACAACGCTATATTTACCGCTTATTTTGTCCGCTAAATCGCCAACAACAAATTCTACCTCATTTTCAACCTTGTTAATCACGGCATTTTCTTTTGCAGTCTTTACCGACTGCGCGTCAATATCAACACCAATAGCAGTTTTTGCGCCTAAAAGCAATCCGGCAATAGCCAAAATACCGCTACCGCAACCAATATCAAGCACAGTTGAATTTTCATCTATATAATTTTGTAATATTTCAAGACAAAGTGAAGTTGTTGCATGTGTACCCGTACCAAAAGCAGCACCCGGATCAATATGAAGTAAAATTCTGTTATCCGAATTTTCATATTTTTCCCAACTCGGCACTATTGCCATTTTTTCACCTATTTCAATAGGGTGGAAATATTTTTTCCAATTTTCATTCCAATCGCTGTCGTCCACTCCGATAGAAGAAACTTCGTGCCAAATACCCTCGGCAGTGAAACGTTCTTTTAAAAACTCCAACGCTTCAGATGCGTTATCACTTTCGGAAATATAAATATGCACTAAAGATATATCCCTATTTTTAGCAATCAAATCCTCATCAATAAGGTCGATATGCGCAATTTCCCACGCTTTTTCTTCCAAATCTGAATAATCTTCGATATAAATACCATAAGGCACAGTCATATTAGCAATAGCAGCAGCCGCGTCTATATCTCCCGACTTTACCTTGATTGTAATTTCAGTCCAATCCATAATTTTCTCCAACAATTAAAAATTCTTTTAGATTATACCATTTTTTATATACTTTTTAAAGTATTATTTTTAATATTTCCTCTTTAGTTGCAAAAATAGTTCCTTGAATCATACTATTTCTGCCGCCGCCCCTTACATTAAGGTCTTCTTTTAACTTTTTAAGTAGGTCAGCAAGACTGTTTTCTTCGCCGCAAATTGCAAAGGAATATTCACCCTCGCTACCGCTAAAAATTGCTCTTATTCCACCATAAGTTTTATAAAGTTTATCGGCATACATTTGAAGTTCTTTTATATCAAAATCGGTTTCAAATAAAGCGGTAATGTCACAATCATTATTAAAATTATTAACCTTTTCATTAATAAGACGATGCTTTAAATCGGTGTTTTTAAATTTTAATTCGCCCATTTGTTCCAACTGCTTCTCAACACCCAAAGCGGTTTCCTCACGCTTAACACAAAGCATATCCGAAACTTTAGCCGCGTTTTTAAGCAACAAATCAAAGTACGCAATCGCTTGTATTCCGCACTTAACGAATAAACGCACTCCGCCCTTGTTTTTAATACAGTTAAGAATTTTTATAACCCCAATTTCCGCCGCCGAGTCCACGTGTGGCGCACAACAAGCGCAACGGTCAATCCCCTCAATTTCAACTATTCTTACATTTTCGGTTAAATCAAGTTTACTTCTATACTCTAATTCCTTGAAATTTTCAGGAAAATATGCTCTAAACGGCACGTTTTCAAAAATCGCATTATTAGCCAAAGCTTCAATTCTTTGTAAATCGTGCTCATCTAAAAAACCGTTAAAATCCAAGGTCATTTCATTTCTACTTAAATGAAAACCAACATTATCGAACCCGAAATGCTTATGTACAAGACCAGATATAATATGCTCACCCGAATGGTTTTGCATATTTTGAAATCTTGTATACCAATCAATTCGGCAGTCTAAAGTTTCACCAACAGTAACTTCTTCTTTAGTAAAATGGTAAATTATCCCGTTTTCTATTTGGGTATCAAAAACAAAAACTTTTCCTATATGACCCTTGTCCCCTATTTGTCCGCCGCTTTCGGGGAAAAAGGCAGTTTTGTTGAGCACAACCGCAAAATTTTCTTCACGTTTTTCGCATGATAAAACAGTTGCGCTAAATTCTTTTAAATGTGAATTTTGTTCGTATAATTTTTCTGTCATTTTAATTTTTCCTGTACAATATGTGCGGCTTTGTAAATATCGCCACCGCCCATAGTTATTACTATATCGCCTTTTTCGGCTATTTCGATTATTTTGTTTGCAATATTTTCAAACCCGTCTACAACAACTGCGTTTGGCAATTCTTCGGCTAACTGTTCGGAATAAATACCGTAAGTATTTACTTCTCGTGAGCCCATAATTGGAGTTAAAATCACCTTGTCCGCAATAGATAGCGCTTTTATAAAATCATCTTTTAAAAGTGCTGTGCGCGAAAAAGTAAATGGTTGAAAAACGGCAATAACTTGCTTGTAATCAAGTTGCTTTGCGGCAGTAAGTGTCGCGGTAATTTCGGTTGGATGGTGCGCATAGTCATCGGCTAAGCAAAATCCGTTGTACTCACCTAAAAATTCAAATCTTCTACCAGCACCCGTAAACTTTTCTAATGCTTCTTTAATACCTTTCGGAGAAACACCCATTTCATAACAAACGCTAAATGCCGCAAGTCCGTTAAGAACATTGTGGTAACCCGGTATATGCATT
Source organism: Acutalibacteraceae bacterium (assembly GCA_045587685.1). Lineage (GTDB taxonomy): Bacteria > Bacillota > Clostridia > Oscillospirales > Acutalibacteraceae > UBA737. Next base: position 31,075 of record JAZNCS010000013.1, on the reverse strand, counting down.
TCGATATTTGTTAACTTTTCACCATCGTGCATAACATCAAACGAAAAGCCAAACTTTGCACTTTTTACATTTTCAGCATAAAAATCATTCTTATTGGTAAGTCCAAAGGTTTTAGTTTTAACGCCTTCGGCCGCTCTCAAAGCCAACTCATCGTCACCATTTACATAGCAAAGTTTACTCATACTAACAAACTTTTTAAAAGATAAGACCATATTGTCCATGGTTTTAAAATAATCAAGATGGTCGTTATCAATGTTAAGCAAAACACTAATATCGGGAGAGAGTTGCAAAAATGTATCTACAAACTCGCAAGACTCACAAACCATTGTCTCGCTCTTACCCGCAATACCATTAGAATTTATAAGCGGCAACTTTCCTCCAATAACTGCAGTAGGGTCGCACTTGTTTAAAATCAAAATTTGTGTTATCATAGAGGTAACACTTGTTTTGCCGTGTGTTCCGCACACGCCAATAACATTATCGAACTTTCTAGTTATTGCGCCTAATAAATGGCTTCTTTCCATTGTTGGAATACCGAGTTCCTCAGCCGCTTTAAGTTCGGGGTTTTCTTTAGAAATAGCCGCCGAATATACTACAAGTTCCGCACCTTCAACATTTTCGGCGCTATGCCCCATAAAAACTTTTATCCCAAGCGCTTTAACTCTTTTTAGTGGGTCACTTTCGTTATTATCGGAACCGGTAAGAATATATCCCTTGCTGTGTAAAATTTCAGCCAAAGGACACATTCCGCTTCCGCCTATTCCAACCATATGAATACGCTTAACGTTATCAATAATTTTATCTTCTGCGCGAATTTGTTTCATAAAAATACCGCCTTAATTTCTTACTATTTATCTATTATATTACTATTTTATAAAAAAATAAACCCTTTTTTGAAAGAGGTGTAATAATTGTTTACAATTCCTTTAGAAATTTCCACTTCAATTAACACTTTAAATGCACATGGACATTCAGCTTTTATAGTAGGCGGATGCGTCCGCGATACCCTAATGGGCATTACTCCAAACGACTATGATATTACCACCTCTGCTACACCGCAAGAAATTATAAATATATTTGAAAAAACCATTCCAACAGGCATAAAACACGGTACTGTTACAGTTTTAATCAACCATAAAAACATTGAAATTACCACATTTAGAACCGAAGGCGCATACACCGACTGTCGCCGACCCGACAAAGTAGAATTTGTAAAAAGTTTAAAAGAAGATTTATCCCGCCGCGATTTTACAATAAATGCATTGGCTTATAACGAAAAAGAAGGACTTATTGACTACTTTTGCGGACAAGAAGATATAAAAAATAAAATTTTAAGAACTGTTGGTGCCCCTGAAAAACGTTTTAAAGAAGATGCTCTTCGCATTTTGCGACTTTTTAGATTTGCTTCTACTTTAAACTTTACAATAGAAGAAAACACCCTTAATGCCGCTTTAAAATGCAGCAATTTACTCCCATTTGTCAGCCGAGAAAGAATTGCTTTAGAACTTAAAAAAGCGGTTTTGGGTAATAACACAAAAGCCTTTAAACCTCTTTTTGAAACCGGTGCTCTTGAATTTTTAAAAATAAACAAAATGCCTGATTTTGAAAAAATACACACTTTAAATAAAAATCTTGCATTTTTCGAATTTTTAAGTGGTAGTAAAGAGGCGTTATTAGAACTTAAACCCTCAAACCAAGAAAAACAATATTTTTCCGACCTCAATTATTTATTAAGCCTTGACAATCCAAAAACCAAATTAGAAATTAAAGAAATGCTAAACAAAACTTCTATTGAGATTGTAAGCGATTATCTTGACTATACAAACCAAAACCACACCCTTTTAAATGAAGTTTTAGAACAAAGAGAACCCTACAAAATAAGTGACCTTAAAATAAGCGGAGATGACCTTTTAAAACTTGGATTTAAGGGTAAAGAAATTAAAGAAAAATTAGAATTTTTAAGGCGTTTGGTTGTAGAAACCCCAAGCCTTAATACAAAAGAAAAATTACTCGAAAAATTAAACGTAACATTATAAAAAAAGTGCCATAAACTGTAGTATAACAACTCGGTTTGGCACTTATTTTTTATATGGAAAGTGATTTTATTGGAAAAAATTTGTATTATCGGCGGTGACAGTCGCCTTATAAAAGTAAAAAACGAATTAGAGAAAAAAGGCTATTTTGTAGAAACATTGGGCCTTTTTGAAGGAGACTCCGGCAATATCCAAAACAGCGATATTTTAATTTTACCAATTCCAACTACAAGGGATAACCTTACAGTTTTTGCCCCGCTTACAAATAGAAAAATTTTACTCGGCGATATAGAAAAACTCGCAAAAGATAAAAAAGTACTCGGTTGTAACTGCAAATTAAACATAGCGAACTACACCGATTACGGAGCGCTTGACAGTTTTGCTATTTTAAACGCTGTACCTACTGCCGAGGGCGCTATAAAATTGGCAATAGAAAACACACCTTTTACCTTGTTTGAAAGCAAAATTTTGGTTATAGGTTACGGCAGAGTCGGTAAAGTTTTAGCCGATAGACTAAAAGCACTTGGCGCGAATGTTACTATTTCCGCAAGAAAACAAAAAGATTTTGCAACCTTAAAGACACTTGGGTTTAACTACATAAACACAAACGAGTTAAACTTTGGTCTGCTTTCGTATAATATCATTTTCAACACGGTTGATTTTGAAGTGTTGAATAAAGACAATTTAGAAAAAACAACCGCCACTCTTTTAGTCGACCTTTCTTCTAAAGGCGGATTTGATTTAAATTTCGCAAAACAAAAAGGAATTACTGCAATTAAAGCCCCCTCGTTACCTGCAATATATTCGCCCGACACCGCAGGAAAAATTTTAGCCGATACAGTTTTAAGTTTAATTTAGGAGAAAATTATGAAAAACGTTACCATAGGATATGCTTTTTGCGGTTCTTTTTGCACTATGAAAAACTCACTCAATGCACTAAAAGAACTTGCAAAAAATGACATAAAAATCATACCAATAATGTCGCAAATAGTTTACACTACCGACACCCGTTTTGGCAAAGCGCAAGATTTTATTGAGCAAATAGAAGAAATTTGCCACGAAAAAATAATTCATACCGTAGCCGCTGCCGAGCCTATCGGCCCTAAAAATTTGCTTGATATTCTAGTTGTTGCCCCCTGCACAGGAAACACTATTGCAAAAACCGCTTTAGGCGTTACCGATACCTCGGTTACAATGTCAATAAAAGCGCATTTAAGAAACAACAAACCCGTTGTTTTAGGAATTGCCACAAACGATGCTTTAGGCGCTTCGGCAAAAAATATTGGTCTTTTGCATAACACAAAAAATATTTTCTTTGTACCCTACAGCCAAGATGATCCATTTTCTAAAAACAACTCATTAATATGTAATTTTGATTTAATCCCTCAAACAGTTGAGTCCGCCCTTAAAGGAATACAACTTCAACCAATAATTGTTTGACATTCTCATTTAATTGGTATATAATATCCCTCACGCGAATATTATTCGACAAGTGAGTGATTAAATGAGTATTGTAGAACTTTTTATATTAGCCGTTGGTCTTTCGATGGACGCTTTTGCGGTAGCTGTTTGTAAAGGTCTTGCAACCGTTAAACTAAAGAAAAAGCATATGTTAATTACAGGTCTTTGGTTTGGTGGTTTTCAGGCTTTAATGCCGCTTTTAGGCTACTTTATAGGCACTGCGTTCGAGCGTTATGTAACCGCTTTTGACCATTATATTGCCTTTATTCTTTTAGCCGCAATCGGTGCTAATATGATAAAAGAATCCTTTGAAAAAGAAGAATGCCCAGAATGTGAAGGCGAATCTTACGGTTTTAAAACAATGTTTGTAATGGCAGTAGCTACAAGTATCGATGCTTTTGCGGCGGGTATTTCACTTGCTATGGACCTTAAGGGCAACAACACCTACGCTTATATTGCAGTATTGTTCATTGGTATTATTACATTTACCCTTTCGGCAATCGGCGTTAAAATCGGAAATATTTACGGCGCTAAATACAAGTCTAAAGCCGAATTTACAGGCGGTGCAATACTTATCCTTTTAGGTTTAAAAATACTACTCGAACATCTTAATATAATATAAAAAACGGCGGTTTATCCGCCGTTTTTATTTTATATTTTATAAAGTAATTCATCAATTAAATCGTCATTAGTAAAATCACCATTAATATTTGTTTTAATTAAATTCGCTGTATATTCTAAACCACACGCAAGTGGTTTTTTTAAAGATAATAAATATAAATCGGTAGCCCTACACTCAAACTCGAACATTTCTTTTGCATTATCGCAGAGTTTTTCAATTTCGGTTGCCTTTACAATAACAGGAATATCGCTATTTTGTTTTTTAATAACTTCTTCGCCGTTTTTATTGAACCCTAAAACCCTTATATACGAAGGTTTTTTCATAAAGAAATTATTATTAAGCCCCAAAAATGCCGAAAGTACAAGCCTTCTAATCCTTGCGTGAGTATAGCGCTTAACCTTAACACTATCGTAAAGTTCAGAAAGACTTGTTGCAGTTTTAATTGCCGCGTAAAGTTTGTTCTCAAGCCCCTCGCTAATATCGGGTAAGACGGATAATTCTTCTTTTGTTTTAGTTCTTAAAGTTCCTAAAATCAAATTTTCAATTCTTTTAATATCACTTAAATTTTCGCAAAGATTAAACGACTCTAAAGGCATATATTCTTTACAAAATTCACTGTCGCCCTCTAAAAGTTTTTCGCGCAGTAACGAAGCCGAAACAAATTCGCCTATTTCCTTACTGTCGTGCGAAGCGCCTTTGCGAGTAACCGTTTTAAAATCAAAGGTTTTATTTAACTTTAAAGCGGCAATAATATATTCAATAGCCAAATTATTATTCGCTTGGTTTAATATATCCTCTTTTAAACCGCATTCTTTTGCGGCTTTTTCACGCGCCGCAGCGAAAGTTATACCGTTTTTTAAATGCTCTTTTAACTTTTCGCCAAATTGGTCGGAAATTAAAATATTGGCGGCTTTTTTAAGAATATTTACATCGCCACATTCACTGCCAAACATAATGGTATCGCAACCCATTTCAGCGAGGATAGAAACCGCGCCAAAAGCAAAGTTTTGCGCAGTAGACATTGAATAACAAACAGGAAGTTCAACACACAAATCTGCGCCGCATTTAAGCGCCGCTTCTGCTCGAACGCGTTTTTCAACTATTGCAGTATCGCCGCGTTGCACAAAATTGCCGCTTATAACACATACAACTGTACCTAATTTTTTAGCTTCATCAATTAAAAATTTATGCCCGTTATGAAGCGGATTAAATTCAGCTATAATCCCTATTATAGACAAGTTATCACTTCTTTTTAAAAAAACTTGAAAAATACTAAATAATATAGTATTATAGTATCATATTTTAATTAATATTTCAATATTGGAGGCAAACAAGATGAAAATATTTGTTGTTAATGCGGGTAGTTCATCACTAAAATATCAACTTATTGATATGGAAAATGAACAAGTTTTAGCAAAAGGTCTTTGCGAAAGAATTGGTGTTTCAGGCGTTATTACTCACAAAGCGGCTGACGGTAGAGTTTACTCTGCTGAAACCCCAATGCCAACTCATAGTGAAGCATTTGAAGCAGTAGTTTTCGCTATGACAAAAAGTGACGCAAAGGTTATTGATTCTCTTGATGAGGTTACCGCTATTGGTCACCGTGTTGTTCACGGCGCTGAAGAATTTAATAAATCTGCTCTTGTTTCACCTGAAATGATTGCAAAATTAGACGAATGCACTGTTATGGCACCACTTCACAACCCAGCTAACATTTTGGGTATTGAAGCTTGTACCAAAACCTTTGGTGACAAAATTCCACAAGTTGGTGTGTTTGATACTTCTTTCCACCAAACAATGCCTGCTAAAGCATTTATGTACGCTTTACCATACGAATATTATGATAAATACCGCGTTCGTAAGTACGGTTTCCACGGCACTTCACACAACTTTGTAAGTGACCGCGCTGCCGCTTTGGAAGGCAAGGATATTAAAGACCTTAAGATTATCACCTGCCACCTTGGTAACGGTTGCTCAATCTCCGCTATTAAAGACGGTGTTTGCGTTGATACTTCAATGGGCTTTAGCCCACTTGACGGCTTTATGATGGGTACTCGTTGCGGTACTTTAGACCCTTCAGTTCTTTCATATATTGCTGACAAAGAAAATCTTACTTTTGCTCAAATTGATACCATTTGCAATAAAAAGTCAGGTGTTCTTGGTATTTCAGGCGTTTCTAACGACAACCGTGACGTTCAAGCTGCTGCAGACCAAGGTAACGAACGCGCACAACTCGCTATTGATATGCAACGCTACCAAATCATTAAGTTCATCGGTTCTTACGCTGCTGCTATGAACGGCGTAGATACTATCGTATTCACAGGCGGTATCGGTGAAAACGACTGTGCCCTTCGTGAAGAAATTTGTAACAGCCTTACTTACCTTGGTGTTGAACTTGATACAACTAAGAACAACCAACGCGGTGAAGAAATTAAAATCACAACCGATAACAGCAAGGTTAACGTTTACGTTATTCCAACTAACGAAGAACTTAAAATTGCAAGAGATACTTTAAAAATTATATCTAAGTAAATATTAAAAGCCGTATGAAAATTCATACGGCTTTATTTTTTACTTATCATACGTAATAACCGGTTTGCCATCCTTATCTAACAAAACTGTCATACCGCCCGCATAACCGCTTTGTCGATACAAATAATTAACACCTGTTTCTTTGTCAACCCATATTTCCATGGACCCCATACCTTGAGAATAAATTTTTTCAAATCTTTTGTCTTTTTGCATAATATCCTCCTAAGTTTATTTTCTTGACAGCAGACAAACACACTCAACATGTTCAGTATGCGGGAACATATCAACAGGTTGAATTTTTTTGAGCTTATATCCTTTTCTTGTTAAGAAAGATAAATCACGCGCTAATGTTTCAGGGTTGCAAGATACATACACCACTTTTTTAGGCGCTAACAAGGCAAGGCAACGCAAAAACTCTAAACTCGCCCCCGCTCTTGGTGGGTCCATAATAACAACATCAAAATTTTCGCCGTTTTGCGCGGCTTTTACCATAAATTTACCCGCATCAGCTTCAAAAAATTCGATATTCTCAACCGCATTTAATGCCGCGTTTACCTTTGCATCCTTTATAGCGTCGGGGTTTAATTCAACACCCACAACCTTACCTGCCTTTTTCGAGGCAATAATACCAATAGTGCCCGTGCCGCAATAAGCATCAAGCACCTTTTCGGTACCTGTAAGGTCGGCAAATTGGATTGCTTTATTATAAAGCACCTCGGTTTGAATGGGGTTTATTTGGTAAAAAGCCTTTGGCGAAATTCTAAACCTAAAACCGCAAAGGTCTTCTTCTATGTAGCCGCTGCCATAAAGCACGCGACTTTCTTCACCCAGTATAAGACTTGTAAACTTATTATTTACATTTTGCACAATGGTGGTAATCTCTGGATGACGGGAAAGTAACGCATTTACAAACTTCGATTCCTTTGGAAAATCCATAACCGCAGTCACAAGTACCACCATTACTTCACCGCTTGAAAATCCGCGCTTTATAAGAACGTGTCTTAAAAAGCCTTTCATTGTAGCATCATTAAAGGCTTTAAGTTTAAAACTTTTAAGCAACTTTCTAATTGTTACAATTATTTCATCGGCTTTTTCATCTTCAATAAGGCAACTGTCCACCGGCACAATATTATGGGTAGACGACTGATACACACCCGAAATAATTTCACCCTTGCGCTCACCAAAAGCCGCCTGTACTTTGTTGCGGTAATGATAAGGATTTTCCATACCAATTATTTCATTAATATGGTGGTATTTCCCCAAAAGTTTTATAAGTTTAACCTGTTTAAAACTTAACTGTTTTTTATAGGTTAAATTTTGTATTTGACACCCGCCGCACTTTTTTCGGTGTGGGCATTTTAATTCTAATTCACTCATAACTTCCTCTTTACCAAATAAATGGTATTATACGGTATTTAACCTTTTTTATATATTCACTATATCCTTTTAGTTCCTTTTTCAAAAATTCTTCTTCCCCTTTTATTCTTTTAGCGATAATAAAAGGATATAAAAGAAAAATAAAAAACGAATATATTGAACCTAACACAAGCGGCATAGATAAAAACAAAAGTAATGTAACGCTATACATTGGATGTCTTACAATGCCATAAAGCCCTGTATCTATAACCTCTTGGTTTTCACAAACTTCAATAGTACGGCTAAGGTATGTATTTTCTCTAAGCACTTCGGCATAAAGAATATATGCAACAAGAAAAACTACCGCCGCCGCAATTACTATACCTCTCGGCAACATATACCAACTAAAACGAAAACCAAGCCCTGAAACCACAAAACCTAAAATAAACATAACGCCGCTTAATTTTACAACAAGGTCTTGATTTTTTTGTTTTTCTTTTGCGTTAAGCCTCTTTTTTAATAATTCAGGATTTTTAAAGCACATCACAATTCCCGCTAAAAACATTGGCACAAATAAAATTCCCATAAGCAACCAACCGTTAAAAAAGTTAATTGTACCTGCAGGTAAAAATATTAAAACTCCAACCAAAAGAAAGCCCAACAAAAATTTAGTTATTGCACTTACAAACAACTTGATTCTCATAAAAAATTCTCCGTAAAAATTATTCATTAACTCTTTCCCTTAGGAGTGGTGATAGAGGCAATAAGCAATTTTCAGATTTTACTACATTTTGCAAACAAAATTTTGTATTCATCATCAGTTATAATATGTGTTTCCTTAAACAAATCCAACCAATAATCAGTTTCATAGCACTCTTTTAGTGCAATTTGAAACTTATTAATAAAATCTGCTTTACTTGATGCATAGTTAGCTTCGTGAATATTTGCACCTATACTAGTACCGCTACGCAAAATTTGATTTAATAACACGTTGCTTTTTCTTTTATCTTTTATATCCGCACAAAGATTAACAATGTCAACCGCAAATTGCTTAGATAGATCGACCAAAAAATTTTCCTTCATTTTAATTCCTCTTTTTTAATAAATTGACACTTCGTGTCATGAATTGAAACTAAGTTTCATGATTTTTCGCTTCGCTCCATGAATTGAATTGCCGTTTTTACTATGCCCCGCAGGGCAAATCATGACCAAAGGTCAATTCATGCCGACGGCAATTCATTGTCGAGTCGTCGTGTGAGACACGCGACAGTCTCGACATGCGAAGTACGAGGGAATAAATCGCAAGGAGTATATTCTACCAACTCATATCCGTTTTCTTTAAATATTTTTAGGTCTCTAGCGAGTGTTGCAGGGTCGCAAGAAACATACACAACCGACTGCGGTTTAAATTCATGCGCAATGGTTTTAATTAGTTCTTCGGTGCAACCTTTTCTTGGCGGGTCAACAATTACAGTGTCGGGTTTTATTCCCTCTTTTGCTAAAATTTGCGCGGCAGCAGTAGCATCCGAACAAATAAATCTTGCATTTTCAATTTGGTTATTTTGCGCGTTCACCTTTGCATCTTCAATCGCCTCGGGCACTACTTCAACACCTATAATGCTTTTAGCCTCTTTCGCCATTGAAAGACCGATTGTACCCGCGCCGCAGTACAAATCGAGTATATTCTTACCCTCGGGTTTTGCGTATTCACAGGCCTTTTCGTATAACATTTCCGCCATATCGCGATTAACTTGATAAAACGATAACGGCGAAAGTCTTACCTTGACACCGCAAAGAATATCGGTTATGTATTTTTCACCATAAATAACCTCACACTTTTCGCCCAAAATAACATTAGTGTCCTCTTTGTTTATGTTGATTTGCACACTCTTAAGGTTTTCGCCGCAAACCACCTTTAATTTTTCAACTAATTCTTTACTATAAGGCAATTTTTCACCGTTTATAACCGCGGTGAACATAATTTCACCCGTTTTTTCGGCAATTCTTATGTATATATGTCGCAAAAGCCCTTTGTTTTGGGTTTCATCATAAATAGAAATATCATTTTCTTTAATCCAAGCAGTTATTTCTTTTGCTATTTTAGAGAAAATTTTAGGTTGTAATAAACAGTCCTTGCAACCAATTATGCGGTGTGAGTGAAAAGCGTAAAACCCAACCTCACCGTTTTGGGCAATAGGATACTGTGCTTTGTTGCGGTATCTTAAAGTTTTTCCTGTAATAATCGGATTTGGTGCTAAATCAATGCCGCCAATTCTTTTAATACATTCGTAAACCTTTTTTTGCTTTAGCGCCGCTTCACTTTGGTAACTAATATGCCTAAAAGCGCAACCGCCACACTGCAAAAACGAGGGGCAGTCGTTTTCTATTCGGTCACTCGATGGGGCAATAATTTCCAAAGCCTTGCCGTAAGCAAAGCTTTTTTTAACCTTTAAAATTTTAGTTTTAACCGTGTCACCCACAGCGGTTGCGGGTATAAACACCGCCATACCGTCACTCTTTGCGACACCGCTACCCTCGGTCGTGTAATCGGCAACAGTTAAAATCAATTCATCATTTTTTTGCATTATAACTACTTCCACATTATTTTTAACCTATTTTAACACAAAATTATTTTTTGCACAATATTTTATATAAAAAACAAAGAGAAGGTTATTCTCTAACACTTCTCTTTAAAAACTATTCTTCCATTTGTTTCGCCAAAAATGAAGCGGCAATAGTAGCAATTTTAATGTCGCTTTCATCGGCTGCCGCCTTTTTATCGGTGGCAAGTAATACAACTGCGCCGCATATATCCCCCGCCGCTATAATCGGCGCCGCAACGCACATTTTTTTATTCACACCGTCTAACGCAAAATGTTCTTCGCCATTATCAAACACCGCCGCTTTGCGTGACTCCATAATTTCTTCTAATTTAGCGGTCACTCTTTTTTCAATAACCTCTTTTTTAGAAATACCCGCCGCCGCAACACAATGGTCGCGGTCACAAATAACAATGCTTAAATCACACGAAGGCGCAACCGCATCGGCATACTGCATAGCCGAAACCGATAACTCCCCAATCGGTGAATATTTTTTAAAAATAACCTCACCGCTAATGTCGGTGTATATTTCTAATGGGTCACCCTCTCTTATCCTCATTGTTCTTCTAATCTCTTTCGGTATAACCACACGCCCAAGGTCGTCTATTCTACGAACTATTCCTGTTGCTTTCATATATTCATTTCTCCTTGAATTACAAATTGTGTTGTTATTATCTGTATTTTAAGGAGATTTATACTGCGTGAATTTACTTTTGCAATCAAATATGTTATAATAAATTTAACGAGGTGTTTATATGAACAAAAGAAAACAATTTGCATTAAATAAGCTTTTTAACTTTTGCGTTATTTTGGGTTTATTTTTTGCATGGGGTTCAATAGAGTTTTTTAGGGAGAACGATAATGCTTGGGGCTTTGGGTTTGGTATAGTAGCATTACTTCTTATAGTACTCCCCTCCATCTTTACGCCCTATTGCTACGCTTTTGATAACGAGGGAGTATATTTATGCTACATTTTTCTTCCTGTCGAAAGATATCTATGGAAAGATATCCACGCTATTGAGGTCGAAGACATAAAACTTGGCACCTCATCACAAGTGAGCATCTTTGATTTTTTCTATGCAAGTGTTTTTAGCATTAAGGGGAGCAACAAAGGCAAATGCAGGTTTTATATGAACGGACATATCCGTAAGAGTTTTAGAACAAAACACTTGCTTGAAAAGTATTGGGACGGAACAATAACGGGCTATCTGTTTGAGGATGCTAAAAACTGGATAAATAAGCGAAAAACGAGAAAACAGGCACAAACAAAGGCACATTTAACAGACGAGATTGTTCCAATGGAGCGAGAAATAAGAGCGGAAACAAGGGAATGGCTAAAACCGTTTATAGCACAAGCCAAACAATACAACCTTGATATTAAACCAAAATATTTATATATCACAAACGATTTTGAAGAACTCAATTCAAGACCAAAGGAAGGATATACATACACATTGGTTGCAGAAATTTCACACTTCAATGAAACAGATGAAAACCGTATAGTTGTTGTCAGTGTGGATTTGTTATATGTTCGACTTGGAAAAACGGCTTATCGCGGAGTTAAAAATAAACACATCAAAGAAGAATTTGAATTCACATTTTCTGATGTGTTAAACGAAATAAACAAGAATGGAATAGAAGTTTATTGTAAAAATAATTGATTATAACAGCGAGGTGAAGTTCACCTCGCTTGTTCTTTATGCCGTTTCAAAATACTATGTACTGCAATCGCAAACTTTTCATTAAGTGTCAATGAGTTATCCAGCGGGGTGCGGGTGTCCGGTGGACACCTCTACGAAGTAGAAGCACCGACCGAGGCGGCAGCCGAGACCTCCCTCTCTTATCCTCATTGTTCTTCTAATCTCTTTCGGGATAACGACTCTCCCAAGGTCGTCTATACGGCGTACAATACCTGTTGCTTTCATATATAAGAACCTCACCCATTTGCAAAATCAAAGATTTTGAATGGGTTCCCGAGAACCTTGCCACGCAAAGCGTGTAATAATCTCCTTATCACATTTCGTAGGGCGGGGGCTTGCTCCCGCCGTTTTATTTGTGCGGGATTTGACGGCGGCACCAAGGCACCGCTCTACAATAAAATTTCAAATTATGATGTTAGTATTTGTGATAAAATGGAATTTATACTGCTGAACTTTACTTTTTGGTACTTTTATGGTATGATAAGTAAAAATTATAGAGGTAATATTTATGGAAAAAAATCGTAATTTCTTTATTGACATTATCAAAGGCGTTGCAATTTTTCTAATGCTATGGGGACATTGCATACAATATTGTGTTGCAAACAGTAATATTGATTTTTTTGAAAATGGCGCATTTAAGTTTATATACTCTTTTCATATGCCATTATTTATGTTAGTAAGCGGTTATTTGTTTTTTTATTCCTTTTCTAAGCGAAATTTAAAAGAAATCATAACACATAGAACACATTCGTTGTTACAACCAATTATTTTATGTTCTTTTTTCAACTTCTTAATAATAAACGCACCGAACATCATTATGAACGGTAATTTTACGACTATTTTTGATGGTGGGTGGATAAAAAACATTTCTTCATTATGGTTTTTGTGGAGTGTTTTGGCCGCTTCATTAGTAACCGCCCTTATTTGCAAAAAATTTAAAAATGTTTTATTACAAATTGTTTTATTTGTTATTGCAATTCCTATCGTTGCACTTTTTCCAAATATGACTCTTAATGTATATATGTATCCTTATTTTATAATCGGCTTTTACTTTGCACAATACAAAGACCGCCTTCCAACTTTTTTACAAAAGATAAAATATTTAAGCTTACCTTTATTCCCCATTTTGTTATGTTTTTATGAGAAAAAACATTATATATATACTACCGGTCTACTTCCTAATGCTAATTATTCTCTTACTCAAATGATATACATTGATACATACCGATGGTTGATCGGGCTTGTAGGCGCTGTCTTCGTTATCACTGTACTGCAGATTCTCTATCAACTAGTGATTATTAAATCGAAGAAAGCTCTAATAAGCACTTCTCTTTCAGCGCTCGGCAGAAAATCACTTCAAATATATGCACTTTCTATACCTTTTTTATCGAATTTTTTGTCTAAAATTTTCCCCAAAGCGTTATCTTTGTTAAACATTGAAAACATTTTTGTAAAAAATATGTTTATTTTCAACTTTATTTTCACTTTCTCACTTGCTATTGCATATGCGTTTATATTATATTTTATCATAAAATTATTAGACAAATTAAAGATTACTAAAATTTTGTTTGGAAAATAAATTTTTGTATAAGAGGTGAAAATATGAATAAACTTCTAGATATTTTCTCTATTCGAGTACCAATTAACAAAAACCGTATTTTAATACTTGACTTTATTCGTGGAATGTTAGTTTTTTCGGTATTATATCATCATGCGGGTTCTCCATTTGGTCCTTATGTTTTACAATTTCATATGCCTGCATTATTCATTTTATCAGGTTATACGGAATCCATTCTTAATAAAAACACTTCCTTTTTTAAATACGTTAAGTCACGTTTTTTCAGACTGGTAGTTCCATATTTTTTCTTTGAAATAGCAAATTTGATTTTGTATGTTCTTATCAACTTATTTATAAAAACAATGGATTTTTCCTTTACTCTCGCAATCAAAGATATTACAACCTGCTTAAACAGCTCATATACAGGCTTATATGGTAGACTATGGTTCCTTCCCGCAATGTTTGTTTGCTCAGTTTTTTCCTATATTATTAAAGCAATACTTTGCAAAAACAAACATTTTATAATCGCACTTTTCATTCCTGTTATGTTAATATTTTCGTATATCTCATCTTACATCATCCCTTTCCGCCTACCTTTTACAATAGATATTGCTTTTTTAGGCACAGCATTTTTCCTATTAGGACATATTTGTCAAGGCGCAATAACATATATCTGCGAAAGCAAAAATCATCCGCTCAATCTACTTTTGTTAATCTTTTTTAGCGCATTATTTATTTTGTGCAATAAAATTGCAAATCCAATTTGTTATATGTACATAAATTAATATTCAGATTTTCCATTTATGATTTTATGTGCTATATCCGGCTCTGTAATTGCTTTTATTGTTTCAAAATATTTATTTTTCTTGTTAAACAAAATAACAATTATAAATGATTTGTTCTTTTGGTATGGCATCAACTCATTAGCTGTTTTTCCAATACATTTAACAATAAAAGTATTTTCAAAGCCTTTGTTAGCAATAGTTGGATTAAATAATTGGATTTGTATACTAATTTTAATGTTTGTTTTAACTATTCCTATTGTGAATTTTATTTCCAACTATCTTCCTTTTATGTTAGGCTCATTTAATTACAAAAAACAAGCGGGGTGAAATTCACCTCGCTTTGTTTATATTGTTTAAAAACACTCTTTGCCACATTTCGTAGGGAAGGCATTTATGCCTTCCGATTTAACGGAACGGATGAATCCGTTCCCTACAATAAAATCTTGATACTTTAATTTGAGATTATAGATAATTTATATTATATAGATTTGCTTTTTTAAAATATTGTGTTATAATATTATAAACTTACAAACAATATGAAAAGTGGTTTTTTATGAAAAATAGTTTTTGTTATTTTCAAAACACCCAATGTGAATATTTTCCTTGCCATAAAATTTCGGGTGATTATTTCAACTGTATGTTTTGTTACTGTCCTCTTTATGCGTTAGGCGATAAGTGCGGTGGCAATTTCAGTTACAACGCTGACAATATAAAAGATTGTTCTAGTTGCCATATTCCTCACACCGATAAAGGTTATCAATACATACTTTCAAAAATTGATAATATTATTGATTTATCAAAAAAATGAAATTAATCTCAAAAAACAAAAATCCTTGCAGTAGGCTTTTCCTCTTCTGCAAGGATTTTATTATTTAAGTGAGTTTAGTTTGTAAAGAAAATAAATGACTGCCAAAAGATCGGCGCACCCTCCCGCCGATAATTTTCGAGCAATAAATTCATCATCAAGTTGTTTTATTTGTGCTATGGTTGGAAAACAAGAGGTTTTCAGTAATTCTTTAGCTCTTTTTTTAGCAAAAGTAAAACCGCTTTTCCCGCCACGGTTGTAAATCGTTGTATCCTCAACTTCGCTTATCAGGTGAACAAGAGTTATCGCTCCTGCGTCGTTTTTTGAAAAACCATTATCCAATGCCTTTAAAAAAATCGGCAAACCTATTTGTTGAATAGATAAAAATCCCGATGCAACTTCACCGCGAACTCCCAAAAGGTTATACTTATGATACAGTCTACCACCTGCCGTAGAAGTGTCCAAAAGTCTAAAATCATCATCTACTGCCTTTTTTGTTAACTCAGAACAAAGACTTAAAATTTCTTCTGTTTTATAATTTGTTTTTTCGGCTTTCCATAACCTTCCTACAGCGCCGCAAAGCACACCAAAACAAAAAATTGCACCTTTGTGTGTATTTATACCGCCTGTTGCTTCAAACATTATTTTTTCAGCTTCTATACCGGCTTTTCTCAAGCTATCAAAACTTTTATCACAAGAAAAATCTTTTGTTTGAACACCTATTTCAAAACAACGACAAAAATAAGGCTTTAAAGCGTTTGCACTCTTTTCAAAAAGTGCGATATTCATATCACTATGACTTCCATTATTGTTACGGTCAACAAGTCCAGGCTTTGGTGTAGTATGAACTTCTTGCAGAAGACTCTCATAAACCAAATTTCCAAAATAGTTTGCATCTTTATTTAAAAAATAATTTGTTATTATTTTTTTTGTAACTGTTTGCAATTCTTCCGCCGAATGTAGTCGTCCCGCGGCACATTCGCGTCCCGATTTACCGCAAACAATACAACCGCGCAAATCCTTACGACTGAGTTTTTCACAATTTGTATCAATTACATCCATATCAAAAAGTCGACCAAGCTGGTGGGTGTCTTCTATCTCAGCGCAGATACTTTTAACTTGTTTTGCCTCTAATGAAACACAAAAAAAACCTTCGCAACCTGTAACCGAAATATGAGTTTCACTATGAACAATATTTTCCTTGAAAATTTCTTGTAAAATACTTACCCCTTCAAAAAAAGCCCGTTCTATAATCGGAGAAGTTTTTATAGCCCCCGCTATATTCATTGTAAAACAAATAAGAGAGGTTTTATATGCCAATAAAAGTTGTTTTTGTGTCTCTACGCGTTTTTCACGTGCTTCAAGTACTTGCAAAAGCGTAGCTTCCGGCATATTATTCACCCCTCTTTGAAATATTTATTTTAACTGTATTGTAAGGTCGGTTTGTTTTTCTTGCTGTTGATCTAAAAACTGCAAATTCTTTTCGGCATTTTTACCCACGCAACCGATGAGTAAATACTGATTTTTAAATCGATCATAAATAAAATGATGTAACAAGTGAAAATTCTCAATTTTACCCGTATGTGATACGTGAATTCTCGGTCCCGTACAAAAATGCTTTCTTCCGTCAACCGAAATATGCGTATTATCGACATAAGTAACCGGTAAATTTGCAGCAATCATTTCATTAACCTTTTTTTCAATAGTTGGTATATCAAAATCCGGCTTTTTTTCAGGAAATGTTATTACAAAACCATGTCTAACATCGTCGTGTCCGCAACGCTCCATTTCCTCTTGTGGCATACAAAGTTCGCATAAGTCCTCAGCGGTATGCGCCATCAAACGATAAGTGAGCGATTCATAAACTCTTTCACGCATTTCTTTAGGTTCAGGACCAAAAAGGGTTGGACGCGATATAAGTATTTGTTCCCCAACACCTATAAGTAAATTAGCGTTAAACCCAAGCAAAGGATAAACCAAATCAAAATGCTCAACTATAACACGTTTTCCGTTTTGCAATGCCTCACTTATAGCATCAGCCAATACCGACATATTTGTGAAACCGTTTTCAAAACGAATGTCAATGTGATAAGTGTGCGGCTCGAAAAAGCTACCGCCTTGGTCAAGCAACGGCAATGGTCTAACATAAACGCCGTCATCATCATTGGTAAGTTCAAGTCCCGGAAACATACCACGAAGCAAAGCGCTTTTACCTGAACCCGCTTCACCGATAATACCTATAAGTTTATCAAAAGGTGATAAATATAATTGAGCCAACTGCATACCTAACGAGTACATACGTTGATGACCGCGCGGTGCAAAATAACTGCTTAAAATATGACAACTTTGTCTTTCTTGCATAGTAAAATCCTCCTTATTCCGTTATAAAGCCTTTAGTTTTCAAATATTCAAAAGTTGTACTTGGAACAAACTTTTTTATAGAGTCTATGTCACCTTTTTCCAAAAGTTTACGAACAGCGCTCGCACTTATAACAACTCCATCTTCGCAAAGTCTTGGAATTTCAAAAACCTTCACTTCACTTTTCTCAAGTTCACTTTTCAAAACTTTATTATATTCATTTGTCATAGGCGAAAGCGGCTCTTCGCCAACAAATCGGAGACTTATAGAAAACTTTGGCACGAAATATTTCAAAAATATTTCTACATCCAAAAGGCACTGTACTTCACTCGCTTTTTCGCGTTCTTTAAGAAAATATGTCGGGAATGTAGCGCTTGAAACTAAATAAGGCCCCGTTGGAAGCACCGTTACTTTTTCAATATCCTCAGTGCCGAGTTTTACCATTTCTAAACGGTCGTTTGCCGGGAAGTTACTCTTATCCTCCGACACCACAAACACATAAAGTTTATCACACTTCTCGGCTGCGATTTCAACCAAATAACGATGTCCTTTAGTAAAAGGATTAGCATTCATAACAATTGCGCCGACTGTGCCTTCTGCTTTTTCTTCAAATATTTCCATTAAAAAATTATTTATTCCATCTTTGCGGTTTTCCATTAAAAGAACATTATCAGTTTTTGCCACAGTATAAAAAAACAAAGACTGAAATATCTTTTCATTTTCGGGTTTTGTATAAAGAAATAAATGATTGAAGCCTTCCTCAAAAGCGGATTTTCTAAGTTCCGATAATAAAACCGATGTCAAATCTTCGCCGTGATACTCGGGTGATATAGCTATAAGTTTTAATAAATTTCCATCACGCGAACCTGTTCCTATAAGTTGTTCCTCTTCCCAAAGCAGTACCGTTTCTTTTACATCTTCATCACAAGAGAGCTTTGCGTTTTTAAGAAACTCTTGCCAAACGGCTTTTTTCTTATTATCAAATTGTCTTACCAACTCAATATACATACGTTTTCCACCAATTTAAATTCTTTAATTAAATTATACCTTATATACCCCTTAATTGTAAAGTGCAAAAAACAAAACTTGCTTTTCACAAAATAGTGTTATATAATAATTTTGAATTATTACTGTAACATTTCTCTGTTTGTAAAGGGGATTTTTATATGGATATTAAAAAAAGTGCTTTTTCCGGAACGCTTGAATCAAGCGATGCCTACATAGAAATTGAGCCTTCTAACAACGGACTTTCAATAGATATTGAATCTGTTGTGCTAAAACAGTTTGGGCCACAAATCAAATCAACCGTTTTATCTGTTTTGGATGAGTTTGAAGTTAAAAACGCAAACATAAAAGTGTTTGATAGAGGTGCGCTTGAATGTGTAATCCGCGCACGTGTTGAAAGCGCTATTTTTCGCGCAAAGGAGGAAAACTAATGCGCCGTAGTATGTTATTTATGCCAGGCAATACCCCAAATATGCTTGTAAACGCAGCATACTTAGGTGCCGACTCGATTATTTTCGACCTTGAAGATGCTGTTTCGCCTGCCGAAAAAGATGCTGCTCGTATACTTATTAGAAACACCATTCGTTATATGGATTTTCAAAACCAAGAGATTATTGTTAGAATAAACTCTATTGACACTACATTTTGGCAAGCTGATATTGATGCTGTAGTGCCTGAAAAGCCAAATCTTCTATTGTTGCCAAAGGCCAACCGACCAGAAGACGTGATTTTGGTCGACAACTATATGACAAAAGTTGAAGAAAAAGCAGGTATACCCGTTGGTAGTATTGGTATTATGCCCCTTATTGAAACTGCCTTAGGACTTGAAAACTCTTTCCTTATAGCCTCTGCTTCAAAACGCGTGAAAGCAATGCTTTTAGGTGCCGAAGACCTGACTGCTGACCTTCAATGTGCCCGTACAAAAGAGGGCAAAGAGATTGAATACGCAC
This sequence comes from Acutalibacteraceae bacterium, assembly GCA_045587685.1. Classification (GTDB taxonomy): domain Bacteria; phylum Bacillota; class Clostridia; order Oscillospirales; family Acutalibacteraceae; genus UBA737. The sequence goes on along the minus strand of JAZNCS010000013.1, from coordinate 11,309 downwards.
GTGGACGTATAGTGGTTGCTGCTAGGGCCGCAGGTGTCGATGTGTACGACACCCCATTTACCAATGTAAATGATGACGAGGGTATTATAACCGATACCAAGTTTGCAAAAAGTCTTGGCTTTACAGGTAAAGCTTCTATATCGCCTCGACATGTTGAAGTTATAAACAATATTTTCAGCCCATCTCAAGCCGAGATTGACTATGCTTACGAAGTTATGGATGCTATCGCCCTTGCAAAAGAGCAAGGCAAAGGTGCTATTGCTTTGCGCGGCAAAATGATAGATGCACCGATTGTAGCTCGTGCCGAGCGCACAATTACCGCCGCAAAAACATTAGGACTTTCAAGAGGTGGCAAAGATGAATAAATTAGTAAACTCCTTAAAGGAAGCTATAAAACTTGCAAATTTAAAGGACGGTATGACTATTTCATTCCACCACCACTTGCGAAATGGTGACTATGTTCTCAATATGGTACTTAACGAAATTTCTGCTCTTGGGATTAAGAATCTTTGTGTAAATGCAAGTTCTCTTTTTGATATCCACAAGCCTATTGTAGACCATATAAAAAATAAAACCGTAACTAAAATTGCAACCGACTATGTTTCGGCAAATCTTGGCAAAATATTCTCCGAAGGCATTATGGAAAACCCAATAGAGTTCCGTACCCACGGTGGTCGTCCTGCCGATATTCAATCAGGTAAAACACCTATAGACGTAGCTTTTATTGCGGCACCAACATCGGACAATATGGGAAATTGCACAGGTAAAATCGGAAAATCAGCTTGTGGAAGTCTTGGATATGCTTTTGCTGATGCTATGTATGCCAAAAAGGTCATACTTATTACCGATAACCTTGTAGATTACCCACTCAACAATCCTTCTATTAACGAAAAACACATAGATTATGTAGTAAAAACGGAAGCTATAGGCGACCCTAATGGTATTGTTTCGGGTACCACCCGTATAACACGTGATCCAATAGGTCTTATTATGGCTAAACATACCGCAAAAGTAATTGAAGCATCGGGACTTTTAAAAGACGGATTTTCATTCCAAACCGGTGCAGGCGGTGCCTCACTTGCTGCTTCAAAATTCTTAAAAGACATTATGATCCAAAAGCAAATCCAAGGAAGTTTCGGTCTTGGCGGTATCACAGGATATTTGGTTGATATGCTAAACTCAGGTTGTTTTAAGGAACTTTTAGACGTTCAATGTTTTGACCTTGATGCCGTAAAATCTATATACGAAAATCCCGCACACAAGGAAATCTCAGCGATAGAGTACGCTTCTCCTAACAACCCTGACGCCGCAGTTAATAAACTTGATGTTGTAATTTTAGGTGCAACAGAAATCGATACCGACTTTAATGTAAATGTACATACCGACTCTAACGGATTTATGATGGGTGGTTCTGGTGGTCATAGTGATACCGCCGCAGGCTCAAAACTTTCAATTATAATAGCCCCTATGTTCAGAGCTCGTCTTCCTATTATTACCGACCGAGTAACCTGTATTTCTACCCCCGGTAAAGATGTTGATATTTTAGTTACTCAAGGCGGTATAGCAGTAAATCCTAAAAATGTCGAACTTCGTCAAAGGCTAATTGATTCAAAACTTCCTGTTATTGATATAAACGATTTAAAGAAAAAAGTAGAAAACATCACAGGAGTGCCTCAAAAGCTTCCAAAAGGCAACCGAAAAGTTGCTACCATAATAGGTAGAAACGGTAATGTGTTAGACGACATATATAATGTGATATAATAAATTGTACCTGATTGATAAACCAATGTCAGTTAGGTGCAATTATTGAATGTTATTATAAAATGGATGAAGGTTTTCTTCTTTATTTACAAACTAAAATTAAACGTTTTTTTCACAAAAAACCTATAACATAAACCGCCCAAATATATATTTTTCGGGCGGTTTTATAATTTGTTTAATATATCTCTAAAACTCAAAATATAACTTGACAAATGATATATAACCTTATATCATATATTTGTATAACAATGCTGTTCTATGAGGTGTGATTATGAATTGCGACAAGAAGAAAATATTAGTTATGGGCGTTATAGGCGCTGATGTTCACGCTGTTGGCAACAAAATCCTACAGCACGCCTTTACCGAAGCCGGCTTTGAGGTTGTAAACCTTGGAGTTATGGTTGCCCAAGAAGAATATATCGCCGCCGCTATTGAATCGGGTGCTGATGCTATTGTAGTATCTTCACTATATGGTCAAGGGGAACTTGACTGTCGCGGTATGCGCGAAAAATGCGATGAAGCGGGTCTTAAAGGTATTCCGCTAATCGTAGGTGGCAATATTGTTATTGGTAAACAAAAATTCGAAGATGTTGAAAAACGCTTTAAAGCAATGGGATTCGACCGTGCTTTCCCACCCGGAACCACTCCCGAAACTACAATTGAAGCTTTGCGCGAAATTTTAAATATTACCGAGGAAAATTAAATGAAAAATGTTTTGTTGATTGATTTCGGCAGTACATATACAAAGCTTACCGCTGTAGACATTGACAAGCAAAAAATTCTCGGCACTGCAAGTTCTTATACCACTATAGAAACAGATATAAATGACGGGTTAAATAACGGACTTAAAATCTTGGAAAGCAAAATTGGAAAAACCGAGTTTTCCGAGTGTTATGCTTGTTCTTCAGCCGCAGGTGGCCTTAGAATGATCACTAGCGGACTTGTACCCGAACTTACAGGGGAAGCCGCAAGACTTGCAAGTCTTGGTGCGGGGGCTAAAGTGGTTGGAGTTTATGCGTTTGAGCTTACCGATGACGATTTAAAGGAAATCGAAAAAGCCAAGCCCGACATATTTTTACTGGTAGGTGGTACAGATGGCGGTAACACCGAATGTATTTTACACAACGCCAAAGAACTTGCTAAAATCAAACCTGCTTTTCCAATAATAATAGCAGGTAACCGAACCGCCACAAAAGAATGCAAAAACATTTTAAAAGATTTCGAAGTTTATGTTTGTCCAAATGTTATGCCTAAATTCGGCGAACTAAAAATAGAGGAAACTCAAAAACAAATAAGAGAAATCTTTTTAAACCGAATAATCAGAGCCAAAGGGTTAAGCAAAGCTACCCAACTTTTATCAGATATACTTATGCCCACCCCTGCTGCTGTTTTACAAGCGGTTGAACTTTTAGCAAAAGGCTTTGAGGATGAAAAAGGTATAGGTGAACTGATTGCAGTTGATGTTGGGGGCGCAACAACAGATATATATTCCATAGCTGATGGTATGCCGGAACATATGAACACGGTATACAAAGGTCTTCCTGAACCTTATGCCAAGCGCACTGTTGAGGGAGATATCGGTATGAGATATAGCATACAAGGTGTTATTGATATCGCCGGTATCAATAAAATTTCTACACTATCAGGTTTGTCCCCTGAGGTAATTTTAGAATTAGTTGAAGATTTGAAACAAAATACCGATAAAATTCCAAATGAAAATAATCAAATTGAAGCACTTGATTTCGCTCTTGCCAGTTGTGCAGTTGATGAAGCGGTAACACGCCACGCCGGAACCATTTCGGAATCCTTTACTCTACTTGGAAAGGTCTTGGTTCAAGAAGGTAAAAACCTTACCGGTGTTAAAAATATTGTTGTAACAGGCGGCAGCCTTATTCATTCAAAAAGAATAACCGAAATTGCACAACATGCACTTTATTCGGCAGAAAAGCCCTCTTCACTTAGACCTACTAACGCTGATGTTTGGGCCGACAAAAAATACATATTAGCAGCAATGGGACTGCTTTCTTCACATTATCCACAAATTGCACTTAAGATTATGAAAAAGGAGTTTGAACACTATGGAGATACAAAATAAGCGCATCCCTGAAGGCGAATTTATGCGCCAAAGGGAAGAAGTTTTAAATCAGTGGCCTACAGGTAAAGATGTTGACTTAAAAGAGGCTGTAGAATATCACAAGGCTATGCCTGAATGTAGAAAATTCTCTAAAAAACTCATTGATGCAAAATATAATAAGCGTACCCTTATTCAACCTCGTGCAGGTGTTCCTGTTGTTGAAGAGCAAATAAAACTTATGCGATATTTAGAGGAAAAAGGCGAGGCTGATTTACTTCCTGCTACTATTGACAGCTACACCCGTCAAAACCGTTACGAAGAAGCTGAAAATGGCATTTCCGAATCTTTGCGACTTGAACGCGCTATGCTTAACGGTTTCCCTGCAGTAAACCACGGTGTTAAAAAGTGTCGCCAGGTTATTGAAAGTGTAAACGTTCCTATGCAGGTACGTCACGGCACACCTGATGCTCGTCTCCTCACCGAAATTACCTATGCGGGTGGTTTCACAAGTTACGAGGGTGGCGGAATTTCTTATAATTTGCCATATTGTAAAAATATCCCTATGGAACGTACAATCCGCGATTGGCAGTATGTTGACCGCTTAACAGGTTTATATGAAGAAATGGGCGTTTCCATTAATCGCGAACCATATGGTCCGTTAACAGGTACCTTAGTACCTCCTTGTATCTCCCACGCTGCAGCAATTATCGAAGCTCTTCTTGCAGCTGAGCAAGGGGTTAAGAATATCACTGTAGGTTATGGCCAATGTGGTAATTTAGTACAAGATATTGCCGCTATACATACGTTGCAAGAACTTACAGATGAATATTTACAAAAGTATGGCTACAACGATGTTGAAGTTACAACAGTTTTACATCAATGGATGGGTGGCTTCCCTGCTGATGAAGCAAAAGCTTTTGGAGTAATTTCTTCAGGTAGTTTAATTGCCGCACTTTCTAAAGCTACAAAGGTTATTGTTAAAACTCCTCACGAAGCAGTTGGTATTCCTACAATGGAAGCCAATGCCGAAGGACTCCGCTGTACAAAACAGGTTGTAAATATGTTAAGCGACCAAACCTTCCAAAACAAACGTCTTGACAGTGAAAAAGAAATTATTAAGTTAGAAACACGTGCTATTGTTGACAAGTGCTTTGAACTCGGTGAAGGAGATATTGCAGTTGGTGTTTGCCGAGGCGTTGAAGCAGGCGTTTTGGATGTACCATTCGCTCCTTGTAGATTTAATGCGGGCAAAATGTTACCCTGCCGTGATAATGATGGTGCAGTTCGTATTTTAGATATGGGAAATCTTCCATTCTCTAAAGAACTCAAGGATTTCCACAAAGCTAAAATTGAAGAACGTGCTACTTTCGAAAAACGCAAGGTTTCGTTCCAAATGGTTATCGATGATGTTTATGCTATCGGTAAAGGTCGTTTAGTCGGCCGCCCAAAATAATGCAACTAACAATTAAGGAGATTAAATTATGAAAATTATTGATGTCGTATGTTCCGCCGGTCGTACAGGATTTTATTTTGATGACCAACGCGCAATAAAGCAAGGTGCCAACCACGATGGTGTTTTTTATGTAGGAACTCCTGTGACTGAAGGTTTTTCATCTGTTCGTCAAGCCGGTGAATCAATCTCGATTATGTTAGTTTTAGAAGACGGTCAAGTAGCGTTTGGTGACTGCGCCGCAGTGCAATACTCAGGTGCCGGCGGACGTGATCCTCTATTCCTTGCTAAAGATTTTATTCCTATTATCGACAAATATATAAAACCCCAACTCGTTGGCAAAGAAGCTGATAATTTTCGTGAACTTTGCGCAATGATGGAAGCTATTGAAATCAACGGTAAACGTTTGCACACTGCTATTCGTTACGGTTTGTCACAAGCAATACTTGACGCTGTTGCAAAAGCTTCAAGCAGAATGATGTGCGAAGTTGTAGCAGATGAATACGGATGCGAAGTTTCAAAAGAACCTATTCCGTTATTCACACAGTCTGGCGATGATCGTTACGACAACGCCGACAAAATGATTATTAAAGGCGCTACCGTTCTTCCTCACGCACTTATCAACCACATCGACACCAAACTCGGCAAAAAGGGTGAAAAGTTAGCTGAATACATAGGTTGGCTTCGCGATCGTATTTTAAACAATCGTTCAAGTGATGACTATAATCCCATTATGCATATAGATGTTTATGGTACAATCGGCGCCGTATTCGGCAATAACAACTATAAAGAGATGGCTGATTATATCGAAGAACTTGGCAAAATTGCAAAGCCTTTTAAACTTAGAATTGAAGGCCCTATGGATTGTGACTGTGATCGCGAAACACAAATAACTGCTCTTGCAGGTCTTACAAAAGAACTTGACAACCGTAATTGTGATGTTGAATTGGTTGCTGATGAATGGTGTAATACCTTGGAAGATATTAAACTATTTGTTGATAACAAAGCAGGTCATATGGTTCAAATTAAAACTCCTGATCTTGGCGGTGTTAATAACACAATCGAAGCAGTTCTTTACTGTAAAGAACACGGTATAGGTGCTTATCAAGGCGGTACTTGTAACGAAACCGACCGTAGCGCACAAGTTTGTGTTCACTGTGCTATGGCAACAAAACCGGTTCAAATGCTTGCAAAACCAGGTATGGGTGTTGACGAAGGCTTTATGATTGTTTACAACGAAATGAGTAGAATTATTGCAATGCAAAAAGCAAAAGCAAATATTAATAAATAAGAAAAAGCGAGGTGAATTTCACCTCGCTTGTTTTTTCTATCTAACACATTATGTAAATCGACTTACTCCCAAAATTTCACAACAATAATAAAAATTTAATTTACTCAAGAAATACCCGCTCAGTTTTCTCTTTACTTTTTATAAATGTTGTAATATACTATAACAAAAGTTAGAACAATTACTACAAGGTGTTGATTAAAATTATTGGTATTTTTATAGATTTACTTAAAAAATATAAATCCGTGATTTTATATATAATTTTCGGTGTGCTAACCACACTTGTCAATATTGCGACGTATTATATTTTTTATAATTTGCTTTGTGTTGCTAATGTAATTTCCACTATAGTCGCCTGGATTTTAGCTGTTGTATTTGCTTTTGTTGTTAACAAACTATTTGTTTTTGAAAGTGTTTCTTGGCGCAAAGATATCGTTTTTAAAGAAATTCGAGATTTTTTTACTTGCCGAATTTTAACAGGACTTTTAGACGTAGGCATTATGTATGTAGCCGTTGATTTACTAAGTTGGAATTCTATGATTTGGAAATTAATCTCTAATATATTGGTTACTATGCTTAACTATATTGCAAGTAAATTCATTATATTTAAAAGAACTTGAACCAACTCTATTGGTTCAAGTTCTTTTTTATAAAACAATAATATCACAAATTTTATCAACATCTGCAATCTGCGTACAACATATTTCTTATTTATGAATTTTAGATTTAATAAATCTTTGTATTAAACTAAATTCCTCCACCTTGAAAATAACAGACAATACAATATACGTAATAATTCCTATGAGTGTTTTTAAAACTATTCCTAACATAATATTTAATTCTATAAAACTCACAACATAAATAACAATGCCCATAACAAATGATAGCAGTAATGGAATCAGTATATCTTCTAACTGTTCTCTAAGTCTATAACCCGTTATCTTAACACTAAAAATGTCATTTAGTATTAACTCAATTACCGAATTCAACGGCAATGTCCACGCAACTGCCTCTACCCCAAAATTAATTGCAATGAGTATAGAAATCAAAAAAACAGGTTTCTTTATAAATTCCATCTTGAGAACTATGCCGCTACAACCTGTTGCCTTTAACGTTTGCAAAACAATTGTTGGAATTATAGAAATTATACATTCAATACAAATAATACTAATAAAAGGTACCATTAAAAGCCACTTTTCAGTATACAACACTATAACTAAGTCCTCAGCAACGCAAATCATTCCTATCATCATAGGGAAAATAATATACGCTAACATTTTAACACTTCTTCTTGCAACTAACTTGACTTGTTGTACATCATCACCCACATTAGACATGGCAGGAAATAACACGCTTATAAGTGTAGTATATATATTATTCCTAAAAATTTGCGGAAGCGTTTTTCCTTTAGTATAATACGCCAAATCTGCGGAATCATACCTTAAACCTATTACCATAGAATTAAAATTATTAAATATCGTACCAATCAAGTCTGCAACCATTATTTTCCATCCGTAATTTATTAATGGCGCGGCCTCTCTCAACGAAAACTTCCTTTTAGGTGTCCACTTAGAAACTATAGATAAAATAACTGCATCCAAACCCGATGCAACAAGGTTTTGCGCTACCAAAGACCATACTCCAAACCCCTTTAATGCCATAATTATTCCTACTGCAGCCGAAATAATAACACCTATCATTGTTGAAAAGAAGAATTTTTTAAAATCTAAGTTTTTTGAAAGAAGCGCAGACGGTACTTGTTGAATTGAGTTTATAGGTATTCTTAAAGCAAAAATCCTTATAACTGATGTTATCAACGGATTATTATATGCAGATGCAATAAATGGTGCAGCAAAAAACATTACCACATAAAGCACAATACTTAAAATTACACAGCAGTAAAATATTGTTGAAATCTCTGTCTCATTTATATTTTTTTTCTGTATTAACGCAGTGTTTAAACCACTTATAACAAATACATTAGCAATCTCAATAAAAACCATAACGATTGCTACTACACCATAATCTCCAGGTGTAAGCAAACGCGCAAGAATTACTGAAACAACAAAAGATACACCTTGCGAAAAAAGCCTTTCGGCAAATTTCCAAACAACACCATTTGCTATATTTTTGTTTGAATTTTGATTATTTTGTATATCCATATCTACTCTCTTAACAGCCAACCGCAAAACGTATTCTCTTTACTGATATTTCTAATGTCCCATCTAAGCTTTTGCGGGGTATTTTTTATCATTTCAATAACATCGCCATCATACTTTTCTTCTAACATCCAAGCCAAAGTAAACATATTATCCGATGTCTTTAAAGTTTTATCCAAAACACTATCATCTAATCCATATTTTTTACAAATCATCAAAATTGCATCTATGAAGAAATAAAGTGTATATGTTTTATATTTTAAATAATATTGTTTAAAAATATCATCAACCGCACGTACAAGTAACCCATTCTTACGTGATGCGATAAAAAATCCTGACCACGAACATTCATAATCATCGTATTTCAAAAAATCACGGGTTGTTGAAAATTCTAAAGATGTAAAAGACTTATCCTTTAAATCTTCAAGTAGGTTAAATTCCGACAAAAATAAAATTGTAGAATCTATCCATATTCCGCCGTTATTTTTCAAAAGATTAAATCTTAAAATATCAGAAAAAGTTTGCACCGATATTTTATCTTTTTCAAAATCTCGTATGATTTCAGGGTGAATATCCGTAAAATCTTTGTAATTGTTTTTATCTATACCTATAACCTTTGAATCCGGATGATATTTGCATACCGAATCAAAACATTTTTTCACAATTTGGGGTGCATTTTCAAATCCATCCCACCAAAAAATGAATATATTTTTTTCTATAGAGCATTCATCAAGATTTGTTTTTTGGTTTAAATAAGGTTTAAGAAAACTTAAAACACGTTTTTCTATCAAAGGAAGTTTTGAATTCATATCTTTGTCAGCATTATTTCTGTTTATAAGAAATTTCAAAAGTCTCGTAGCCCTAATAGGACCCTTTTTCATTAGTTTTTTAACCCAAAATAAAGCATAGTTCTTAAACATACGAACTGTCTTAAGAGCCCATTTTAAAAACGCACTAATAAAACTACCTCGTAAAAAGTCTTTTACTTTTGTTATTAATGTTCTTTTACGTTTTTTTATATATCTTTTAGCAATTTTGTAATTGCAATCTTTTTTTACTAAACTAACTGCTTTTTTATATTCAATTTTATTTGAATTTTTAGTGCGGGTTATAACCCCTTGAACAAGAATGTAATACAATGCATATGCTTGTGAGAGATCCGAGCCGTATTTTTTAATGAAATTCAATAATTTCTCAAAAGCATTTTTACTTTTTAAAAATTGAATCTGAGACTGTCCCTTGTTCATCATTGAGTTTTGATTTCCAACGTTATAAAAATAACTGTTTGGAGCCGATATAGTCTTTGCTGACGATGCATAATTTAACACAAGATATGTGAATATCGTATCCTCACCGAGCGAAACATTTCTACATTCAAAAAAATCCTCTGCTACTTTTTTTACCAAAACAGTGCGATACATCTTATTCCAACGAGAAATAAAAAAACAATTTGAAATTTCGGTATTTTCACCATCATACAAAAAGCTATTTCTTTTACTTAAAAGTTCTTCTTTATTAAAAGAGCGGTCTTCTTTCAAACAATATGGTGATAAAACACCTTTATTATCATAATAAAATCCTGCAGATACAAAATCGCAGTCATCCGTAAAACTTTCCGCAAAAGTTTTTACATAATTCTCACCAAAAAAATCATCGGGATCCAAAAAGCAAAGCAATTCACCCTTAGCAACAGAAACGCCCGCAAGAGTAGCATCCACAAGACCGCCGTTTTCCTTTTCAACCACTTGTATACGGCTGTCTTTTTTAGCATATTCTTTAATGATATTTAAACTTGTATCAGTTGAACCGTCATTCACAAGAACAATATCTAAATTTTTGTAGGTTTGGTTAATAATTGAAGGTATCGATTTGTTTAGATATTTCTCTTGATTATAAATCGGCACAACCACCGAAACTAATAAATCCTGCTTCATATCTACTCCTTAATTTTACTTCTTAGGCATCCAACCAAGTTGATCTATATTTTCTAATGGTGAATAAAGTGTGTTTATATTATTTTCAACTGTTTTTCTATCTAACGCTGAAAAGTCAACCGTCAACAGTTCATTTATAATTTTTTTATCAAAACGATATTTAATCGGTTTTGCAGGAATACCCGCCACTATTTGATAAGGTTCAACATCCTTAGTAACTATTGCGCCTGCCGCAATAACTGCACCTTGACCAATATGAACACCCGATAAAATAGTTGCACCATAGCCTATCCACACATCATCATCGACAATTATATCTCCTTTTGAAAGTGCTTCACTATCAGTCGTTTGCGTATATAAAACTTTGAATGGATAAGTCGAAATAAGGTTAGTATTGTGTTCGGCACTCAAAACAAAAGTAACGCCATTTGCAATTGAACAAAAATGACCGATTTTTAAATGAATATCATTTCGAGACATTTCAACATTTATAGGACCATATGTTTCTTTTCCTACAGTCACACAATTCATATCAAAGAGAGGATTTATTAAAAAAGTCTTGTTGTGAGGATTTTTTTCTCTCCATTTGCGTAATTCTTTTTTACGATTTAAAAATTCTTTTATAAAACCAAACATTAAAATT
>JAZNCS010000012.1:0-5739 GCA_045587685.1 Acutalibacteraceae bacterium | reverse complement strand
CATTTAAAATATTCACAAAATTCATTAATATTAGTTTTGTTTCTAAAATAAATTTCGTTTATATAAATATTTTCTAAATTTTTATTCATAGGTTCTAAAAATTTCTTAAAATATTCTTTTTGAACCGCTAAAACTTCACCTTTTTGTTTTTCTAAAGTTGTAGTTGTGATTTGTTTATCGTGAAGTCTATAAATCATAAGATACTCGGGTAAAATTTCAACCCTTTCACCCGACATTATAAACCTTGTCCACAATTCCATATCTTCGGTACAAGTGAAGTTTTTATCGTATCCTAAATTCTTTATTACTTCGGCTTTTGCAATAATACCGGGGTGAAGAATTGGATTAGTAACCAAAAGCAACGACTTAATAGAATTAAAATCGTTTTTTCCTCCGCATCCACCTGATGAAATTACACCATTTTTAAGGGTCATAAATCGGCAAGAAGACAAGGAAACGCAAGAATTTTTCTCCATAAATTCATACTGTTTTTGGAGTCTATTTGGTAAACAAATATCATCGGCATCCATTCTTGCAACATATTTTCCCTCTGCTAAAGACAAGGCCTTATTTAGTGAAGAAGGCAACCTTAAATTAACTTCGTTTGTATGTACCTTTACCCTTTTATCAAGCGCCTCATATTCACTTAAAATTTGGGCAGTTTTATCAGTAGAACAATCATTAATTACAATAAGTTCAAAATCGGTAAAAGTTTGATTTAAAACGCTATCGATTGCTTCGGATAAATAGTCCTCACCGTTATATACGCTCATTATCAAGGATATTTTAGGTGCTTTATTCACTTTTTTCACCCTTTCTTAAACGTTTGATTTGCTCACATAAAAACAAAAAATAAAATGTAAGTCTAATCATATTTCGCTTCATTAAAAATAAAGCAATACGTGTTTTAATTGTTATATTTTCAAAACGCGCTTTTTTAATTTCTTCTTTATGTAAAGAAGATAATATTAATTTTTTTAACTCATTTATTGAATTAAAATGCTTACCCTTTGCCGCAGCTGCTAAAATTGCAAAACACATAAAGAAGGAATAACGCGAAATTTGTTCCGAAAAATCTTGGGGCTTTTTAATATCAAGATTTTTAAGTCCAATAATTGTATCAGCAATTTGTGTTATTTGGGCAGTTTTAAAGTTTGTTGTAAGAGAATCGTTACGTATTGTATAAAGATAAATAGCCTTTTTGCTCATATAAACCGAATTAGCTTCTAAATAACAAGGTGTAGTGCAACTAACATCTTCGCCTTGCGAAATTTTAGTATTAACCAAAAGTTGATACTTTGTTGCAAGTTCCCTTTTTATAGCTTTTGCCCATAAAAAATAGAAGACATTTTTCATATTTTTATCGGATAAAAGTTTTGGATAAATCTTATCTTCTAAATCGGCTTTATTATAAAAACCTTCTTCTACTATATCCTCAACAGTATCACAAATTTCACCATCAATATAGTGCTTATAAGAAAAAGAAACTATATCAGGATTATAGTTATTTATAATTTTATAAGCGCTTTCAAGTGCATCAGGTAAAATAGCATCATCACCATCAAGATGGAAAACATAATCCCCCGTTGCAACACGTATTCCCGCTTGTCTTGCACTAACAAGTCCGCCGTTTTGCTTATGAATAACCTTAATTTTTTCATTTGTTTTGGCGTACTCATCACAAATTATAGGACATTCATCTAATGAGCCATCATCAACGAGTATAAGCTCATAATCACCAAATGTTTGAGAAAGCACACTTTCAATACATCTTTTTAAATATTTTTGAACATTATATATTGGAACAATTACCGAAAAAAACACAGTATGCCTCCTACCTTGCTCTAAATAATACCATAATCTTTTGTAAAAAATATAATTTATATCTCATCGCAAATGCAAACGCCGCTTGTTTTTTAGGAAGTTTATACCACGGATACGACTTTAATGTGCTTGAAATTAAATCATTTTCGCAAATATTTCTAAGTCGTTTGCGTAAATTAACAAATGTTATATTCTTATCCTTAGCGTACATAATTTCCTGCGAACACAAAATTCTAGCATAACCTTGAATAAGTCTTTTTAAATACAAATCATATTCGTTTTTTGTAACTGTATTTTTAATACGTTCTTCCAAGGCATCAAGGAAGACCAAAATCTTTTCAAAACGGTCACTTCTATATGATTTAGAAAAAGATTCATCATTTCTGCGATAACGATAAAAAGCGCCTTTAATTCCAACGGCTTTTTTTGCTTTAGACAAGTAATCAACTACAAAAATTGTATCTTCGCTAATGATTTTTCTCTCGCTAACAAACTCTATACTTTCTTCTTCTAATAAAGACCTTTTAAAAATGTTTTTCCAAACACTTACGCCATATCGACTGTCATCAGGTTCGGTTGGTAACGCACCTACCACACCAAGAAGCACTTGTTTAATATCGTCATTTTCAAAAACCGTTTCCTCTAGGAAATAATCTTTTTCTTCAAAATCTCCCGAAGAAGAAAAGGTGTTTCCGCCAACAAAAGTAACGCCCGACATAACAATATCAGCGTCATTTCTTTTAGCCGCCAAATAAAGTGCTTCATACATATTTAAATCAACAAAATCATCAGAATCAACAAAACCGATATATTCACCGCTTGAAACTTTAATTGCGCAATTCCTTGCAATACCTTGGCCTTCGTTATGTTTATGTATTACCTTAATTCTATCGTCGCCTCTTGCTAATTCATCACAAAGAATTGCACATTCTTCTCTTGAACCGTCATCAACAAGGATGATCTCAATTTCCTTTAGGGTTTGAGAGGATAAAGAATCAACACATTGTTTAAGATATTTTTCAGTATTAAAAACAGGCACAATAATGCTAACCTTAGGAACTGCCATTAGTTTCACCTCTATTTAATTAATTCCTTATATTTTTTAACTATAATATCGCAATACTCGCCAACTTCAATAATTTCTTTGCTTCTTTTTTCACAATTAGATTTTAAATTGCTATAAAACTCTTCATCACTGAAACATTTTCTAATCGCCTTCGCAATCGCTTCGGGTGTTGGTTCATTAACAAGTAATCCTGTTTTACCATCACTAACCAGTTCAGCCATACCGCCACTATTCATTGTAATAACAGGAACACTAAAAGAATGTGTTTCAAGAATATTAAGTGGGCAATTTTCGTACCAAACCGAAGGTAAAATCATAACCCTTGAATTTGCGATAAAAGATATTAAATCGTCGCCGCCGATAAATCCTTTTAAAGTTACATTTGGAATGTTTTTTAAATCTTCATCATCAGGACCGTTTCCGGCAATAAGAAAAGAATATTCAGGTAGAAGTTTTGCAGCTTCAGCCAAAAGTGTAACACCTTTTTCTTTTGAAAGTCTACTTGCAAAAGCAATATAAGGTTTTTCAAAATTTTTCTTTTCTGGAATTGGTTTCTTTTCAATAAAATTATGTATTGCAAACGTCTTACCCGTGTATATATCGGACTTACTTAAAAGTTTGCTTTCTAAAAATTTGCTTGGACAAATATATAAATCAACCTTTTTATAGGTTTTAAGAAATTCATATAATTTTGCTTCAATCGCACCAATTAAACTTTTTGCCTTTGAATCGTGAATACAACTGTTTTTAAAACAATTAAGTTTAGAACCGTTAATGCAGCGTTCACACGGTTTTGTTTCTTTAAAACTATACAAAAGATGATTCGGACAAATCATTTGATAGTCATGAACTGTTTGAACAAGCGGAATATTACGCTTTTTTATAGCATAGATAATCGAAGGTGTAAGTTGAAAATTAATGTTATTCATATGAACAACATCAGGTTTAAAATCATCTAAAACTTTTGAGATTTTTTTATATGCTTCAAATGAAAATATTATCTTAAAAGGATAAAAAAATCTTGCTAATCCTTTTGAATGAAAATCCATATTAGTAGTATATAAGCCTAAAGAATTCCCTACCGTGTTTTTTTTATCATACATACCAAAGTATTCAACTTCGTGGCCTTTAATTTTGAGTTCTTGCGCCAAGTTAAGCATATAGGTTTCGCAACCACCTCTTGGATACAAAAACTTATTTACCATTAAAATCTTCATAATATAGCCTCTTCTCTTGCTTGTCTATTAATATCTGAAACATAGCCAAACAACTTTTTCTCCTTACTTCGAACACTTTCATTAAATCCGTGTCCAATCATTATAATTGCAAGAACCGTTGTAAGAAGCGGATAGTTCATAGTATTATCGGTTGAGGAAACTATAACAAGATATAACGTTAGAGAAAAAGTTATAATTGCATTATCAATTTTTCCTTGTTTACCAAAATAGCAAACCCTTACTATTGTCATGGAAACAAGCCACAAAATATATCCCCAAAACCCGAGGTCAATAAAATACTGCAAGAAATCGTTATGAACAGAAGAAACCCCAACATTCATATTTGTACTTAACTGATATGTTAAAAATCCTATTCCTTTTCCTAAAAATTCAGGAGAAAATTCGTAAAATTTATCAACCGCGTTATAAATTTCTACACGACCGCTTGTTTCAATACCTGCTTGTTCAAGCAAAGAAAATACATCGAGTTTTATAATTGCAACATAGCCAATTAATATAGCCGTTAATAATATTGAAAATATTACTGTAAGATTTTTAGCGGTTTTGAAATTAAATTTTGCAACAAATTTTAGTAACCAACCAAACACTAAAGCAACCGCAATAGCAATAATACCAATTCGTTTAAATGCCGCTAAAAAGCAAAATACAGTGAGCCCTAACAAAATATAAAACACTATATTTTTCTTTGGTTTTAGAAGCATATATATCAAATAAGCACCCAAACAAAACGCCAATTCGTGAATTTCCGCCTGAACAATAATATCGCCTGTTTCTCCTGCAAAGGTCACAATAAGTTTTACAAATTCTGAGAAAAATGCACCAATTCCGTTTTGAAGAATGATTGTAAAAATCATTAAAATATTAGAAATTAAAATTGCAAGAAGATTGTACCAAATACCATTTTCACCGAATATATACAAAAATGCGACCGCCGCAAGAGTAAAAGATAACATATTGTTATATACAAACAATCCAGATAATCCGCGAGAAATAACCTCGGTTTCTACCCTGCCTACAAACCATATAAATAGTGAGGCAGCAAGGGTTACAATTAACGGTATACAATACACAATAGTTGCATTAATCGTTGCGGCTGACCTTGCAATGTTTGGTTTATATAAAAAACAAATTAAAGCCGAAACAAAAAGAACAAGGGCGAATGCATGTCTATATGTTACAAATATGCCAAGATTTATCGTTTCGGTAAGAAAATAATACATAAGTACCGCTACTGCCAAAAAATAACCTTTTAACACTATACTAAATGTTCTGTTTTCCATTAACATTCACCCTCCTCTCTATTCTTTTAAAATTTAACTTTTATAAAACCTCTAATACAAAATCCTTTTTATTTTTTATAGCTTCTGAAAGTAACTTTCTTGCGGTTTTGTTTTCTCCAAATGTTTCCGCAATACCAACCTTAAATTCAATTCTTATATCTTTATGTTCATCGCGTTCGTTAAGTCTTAATTCAAAAAGTCTTAATATATCTTCAACAGTTATATAATCAGAATCTTTAACTATAATAACAAAACTGCCGTTTCCGTTATATATAAAATCAGCGTTTGATTTACCAAAACATTCCTTTAAATATGTTTTAAATGTTTTAAT
>JAZNCS010000011.1:0-6071 GCA_045587685.1 Acutalibacteraceae bacterium | reverse complement strand
GGTTTCCCGAAGGATAAACTCTATGTAGCCGAAAGTTTCAAACAGGCTATGGAAATCTATTCAGGCTTTGCGGATAATAACACAGTTGTACTGTTAGAAAACGACCTGCCTGATAATTATTTGAATTAAGGTGATTTTTTTGAAAACAAATGTAGCAGTATTTTTTGGTTGCCGTTCGGTTGAACACGAAGTTTCTATCATTTCGGCAGTTCAAGCAATGAACTCTATTGACCGCAACAAATATGACGTTACCCCTGTTTATGTAACTAAAGAGGGTGAAATGTACACAGGAGATAATCTCTTTACTATTGAAAATTATCGTAACTTGCCCGAACTTTTCAAAAACAGCAAAAAAGTTTACTTTACTAACGAAGACGGCGCTGTTTATATGAAGTCACAAAAGAGCGGGTTGTTTAGTTCTTCAAAACCTGTGAAAATTGATGTTGCTTTCCCGATAGTGCACGGCACCAACTGTGAAGATGGCACAATTCAAGGATATTTTGAATTTTTAGATTTACCATATGTTGGTTGTGATATTATATCCTCGGCTGTCGGTATGGATAAAGCCGTTTTTAAAGATGTTCTTAAAAACGCGGGGCTTCCTGTGCTCGATTGCATTTGCATAAGAGCAAGAGAATATATTGCTTCAAAAAAGACTTTTGCAAAAGAAATTGCAGAAAAAATAGGCTTTCCTCTTATTGTTAAGCCTGTAAATTTAGGTTCAAGCGTTGGTATTACAAAGGTTAATACCGAAGCCGAACTTGATGAAGCTATTATGTTAGGATTTTCTTTTAGTGATAGAATTCTTATTGAACACGCTATTACCGCTTTAAGAGAAATTAACTGCTCGGTTTTAGGTGACAGCGATTCTTGTGAAGCCAGTGTTTGCGAAGAGCCTTTTATGAATGATGAAATTTTATCTTATGAAGATAAATATTTAGGCGGTAACACAAAATCTGGCGGCGCAAGTAAAGGTATGGCTTCTTTGGGCCGTAAAATCCCCGCTGATTTAACCAAGAAAAAATCAAACGAAATACGTGATTTAGCTTGTAAAGTATTCAAGGCTATCGGCGCTAACGGTGTTGTTAGAATTGACTTTATGATTGATACCGATACCGACACTGTTTACGCTAACGAAATTAACACTATCCCCGGTTCACTTGCTTTCTATTTATGGGATGCTACAGGTATTAAATATCCCGAACTTTTAGATAGAATGATTGACCTTGCATTTAAAAGAAAAAGAAACCGCGAAAATTTAACCTATACTATTGATACTAATATTCTTTCGGGTGTTTCTTTTGGAACAAAAGGCTCAAAAGGAGCAAAAATGTAATGAGTAAGCTTTTAATTAGGCTTTTTATTAAAACACCAGATAATGTGCGTGAAACTTCGGTTAGAGAGTCTTACGGTTCTTTAGGCGGTATTGTAGGAATTATTTGCAACTTTATCCTTTGCACAATAAAAATCGCGACAGGTATTATCGCAGGAAGTATTTCAATTATTGCCGATGGTTTAAACAACCTTACCGATATGGGTTCCTCTATAATTACAATTATAAGTTTTAAACTTGCCGGTAAACCCGCCGACAGTGACCACCCGTTTGGACACGGCAGAATGGAATACATATCCGCGTTTTCTGTTGCGGTAATTATTCTTCTTGTTGGCTTTGAACTTTTAAAAAGTTCAGCTAATGCTATTATAAATAATACCGCTCAACCTACTTATTCTTTAATTGCAATAATCATTCTTGCAATATCCGTTTCAATTAAGTTTTGGATGTTCCTTTTTAACCGCAAGTTAGGTAAAATCATTGACTCCGAGGCTCTAATTGCCACAGCGCAAGATTCCCTTAATGATGCTATTGCTACCCTTGCAATTTTAGTTGCGGTAACAGTTTCAAAACTTGTTACTCTCCCCTTCAATTTGGACGCTGTTATGGGTATTTTAGTTGCAATTTTCATACTTTATTCGGGTATTTCTTCGGCTAAAAACACCCTTGACCAAATTTTAGGTATGCCCCCTAAAAAAGAACTTATTGATGAAATTGAAAACACAATTCTTTCATTCAATGAATTTATAGGTATTCACGATCTTATTATTCATAACTACGGTCCTGGTAGACAATTCGCTTCGGTTCACGTTGAGGTTCCTCACAGTAGCGATATTGTTAAATGTCACGAACAAATCGACCTTTGTGAAAAACTTGTAAGTGAAAAGTTGGATATATTACTTGTTATACATATGGACCCTATTGATGTTGACAATGAAGTTGTTACATCTACGCGCGAACAAATTTCTGAAGCGGTAAAAATTATTAACCCTTCCCTTACAATTCACGATTTTCGTATGACCCCGTTTAGCGATAATCGCACAAATTTGATTTTTGACGTTGTAGTTCCTGCGAATTTTAAAATTACCGATAAAGAACTTGTCGAAAAAATCAACACATTAGCCAAACTTATAAATCCTACTTTTGCTTGTGTAATTACAGTTGATAAGGATTATACTTCTAAATAATATTAGTCGGCATCTACAAAAAAGATGCCCACTTTTTGTTTAAAATAACAAAGCCATATAATTGCATTTATAAATTTTGTATGATATAATTACTTTAGCGAAATACATTTCAAAAGAAAGGAGACAGTATAACTTTAGTTATACTGAAAAAGACATTATGTTTTGCAAAAATTGCGGTAAAGAAATCAAAGAAGGGGCTGCCTTTTGCGCTAATTGTGGCACTCCTGTAAAACAAACTGTACCTGTGGCTGAGCCTGTAGCCCAAGAGGTTAAGGAAGAAGTTGTGGAAGTAGCCCCAACACCTGCTGAACCTGTTGCCCAGGAACAACCTTTAGAATCGGTTGCCGAAGAAACTATTCAAACCGAAGAGTTTTACAAGCCCGACTTTAGCGAAGCAAAAAAGAAAAAACTATCCTTTAAAAAATTAGTTCTCCCTGCTATCGCAGTAGTTTTAGCTTTAACATTGGTTGTATTAAATTTCGGAACCGTTTTAGGCTTTGGAATTAAAATGTTAGGTTCTGACAAAGCTTATCTTTCTTATGTTCAAAAACAAGCTTCTAAAGATGCTGCGGATTCAATCGGTGATATTTACGCTAATCTTTTAAATAACATAAACAAAGAACAAGCAACCTCAGGAAACATTAGTTTCACATTAGATAAAGATGTATCTAATCTTTTATCAAGCGAATATGGTTTTGACATTGGCGATAAATTAGATTGGATTAACGACCTTAAGTTAGTTATTAACAGCAATTTAAACGGAAATAAAAACCTTTCCGAAATGAAACTCAATATTTCAAACAAAGATATTGTTTCTTTAAAAACTGTTACCGACATTAAAAAAGGTAATCTTTACCTTGCTATTCCCGAACTTTGCAAAGATTACCTTAAACTTGATATGGGCGATTCTTATGATGCAGAAGAATTTTTATCAAGTTATGACCTTTTATTTGAAATTAAGGATTCATTACCTACCCAAAAACAACTCGAAAAACTTATTAAGAAATATGTAAATATCGCTTATAAGCAAATCGAAGATGTTTCTAAAGAAAGTGATACTTTAAGTGTTGGCGGTATTGACCAAAAATGCACAGTTTTAGAGTATAAAATTTCCGAAAAAGATGCTGTTAAAATTTGCGAAGCTGTTTTAGAGGCTTCTTTAGAGGATAAAGAAATTAAAAAAATTATAGAAAATATTGAAGATGCGCTCGGCAATTCTGACGCGATTGACTTTGATGAAGATTTATACGAATTGTTTGAAGATGCTGTTGATGATATGTTGGATGAGCTCGACGATGCTGAAACTGATTCTGACAATAAAATCAAAATTACACAATATATAAACAACAAACACGAAATCATTGGAACTAAAATTAAAGCAAACGCTGAAACCATTATTTATACCGCTACCGCTCAAAAAGGTTCAGAATATGCAAGTGTTCTTGAAATTGAAGACCTAAAAATCAAGGGTAACGGCACCAAAAAAGGTGACATTCTTAACGGAACTTATAAACTTTTAGTTGATGGTGAACTTTTACTTAAGGTTAAAGTTTCTGATTATGATGAAAATAAAGCAAAACAAGGCTATATCAACGGCAACTTTAAATTCACCCTTTCTGATGAACTAATTGATGAACTCCCAAATGATATTTCTTCAATTATTTCAATTCTTGAACCAACTATTGAAGTTGACTGTGTGAGCACTAAAGATACTGCGAAATTATCAATCAACCTACTCAAGAACAACAAGAAGGTATTGTTTGGTATAACTTTTGATGGTAAATATGTCTCAACTTCAAATGTTACTGTTCCTTCAAGCGCTATTGACGCTACCGACTCTGAAGCAATTCAAGGTTGGATTAATTCAATTAACACCGAAGGCATAATTAAATCTTTAAGAGATACAAGTGTTCCTTCTGAATTGGTAGATGGTCTTGAAAGCGTTCTTACTATGCTTCCCTCTTATTTAGATGGCAGTGCATACGAAGATAATTATTACGATAATTACTACGATGATGGTTATTATTACGACGAATATTACTATTAAAACCTAATACGGAGTTTTGAATGCAAATTACAATTAAAAACATTTCAAAAAGCTACGGCAAAAAGAAAATACTTAATAATGTAAGTTTTTCCGCTGATGAGGGTAAATGTATTGGCATTTTGGGCAGTAACGGCTCAGGAAAGTCTACATTACTTTCAATACTTGCCGGTATACAAAAATGTGATAGTGGCAGTTTTTTATACAATGGTAATGATTTATTTAATTGTGAAGAAGAAAGATCTCGCCTTGTGGGCTATGTCCCACAAGGCACTCCTTTATTTGAGGAACTTTCTGCAAAAGATAATTTATTACTGTGGTATTCAAAAAAGGAACTTGAAACAAAACTTAAAAGCGGTGTTCTTAACATTTTAGGCATAAACGAAATGCTTAAAACAACCGTTTCTAAAATGTCGGGCGGGATGAAAAAACGCCTGTCAATCGGCTGTTCAATTTCTAAAAACCCACCTATTTTGTTGCTTGACGAACCAATGGCGGCTTTAGACCTTTCTTGCAAACAAAAGATTTTAGAATATCTTGAAACTCACAAACAAAATGGCGGCATAATTTTAATTGCTACTCACGATGTACTTGAACTTGATTTATGTGATGAATTTTACATATTTAAAAACGGTGCTCTTTTGCCGTACGATTACAATGGTGATATTAACGAATTGGTGAAACAACTTTGAATATAAACAAATATTTAAAATTACAAACAAAAAGAGTATTTCATATTTTACCGCTTGTTTTAATTACTTCTTTAATTCTATTTTTAGTTATTGCACTAATTTTTAATTCAGTAATTACAAACGAACGCGATAAAACAACCACTTTTAAAATTGGAATAACGGGCGATACTGAAGCCGAGTATTTTAAACTTGGTTTGTCGGCACTTAATACTTTTGATTCGGCTATGTTTTCAATGGAAATTGTTGAAATGAATGAAAATGTCGCCAAAAAAGCTTTAGAAAAAGGTGAAATTTCCGCCTATGCCGTAATCCCTAAAGACTTTATTGAAAAAGCGCTTGACGGAGAAATTGAAACGGTTAAATATGTTACAACCGCCGGTTCAACCGGACTTGTTTCTATATTTAAAACCGAACTTACCAAAGCAATCACAATACTTGTTGCCGAATCCCAAAAAGGCGTTTATGGCATAGAAAAAGCTCTTGATGAAAACGGATATAAAAACCTTTCTTACAAAAAAATGAACCAACTTAATATTAAATATATTGATTTAATATTAAACCGTTCAAAACTTTATTCGCTTGAAACATTAGATATTTCTAACGGGCTTACCTTGCCCCAATATTATTTGGGTTGCCTTATTATTATCTTTTTGTTATTTCAATGTTTGCCTTTTGCTACTATTTTCGTTAAAAAGGATTATTCTTTAAATAAACTTCTTTGCTCTAAATGTTTTTCACTTACTTCACAAATCACTTGCGAATATTTAACATTTACTTTTTCAATTTTGATTTTAACCTTGTTTTTAGCCTTTTCT
>JAZNCS010000010.1:0-9814 GCA_045587685.1 Acutalibacteraceae bacterium | reverse complement strand
TATTCATTTAGTATAATTCGCAATTATTTTTTGATAGGGTGTTTTCCCTAATAAAATTTAAACCTACCATATAAATGATAGGTTTAAAACATTAATCACAACAAATATCTTGTTTATTAGGTTTAATTTTTTCAGGAGCCGGTTTAGTAAAATTACCTATTTCTGTTGTTTCTGAAAAAATTGCATTTTTTGTAACAGTATCAACTGCATCGGTTGGAATAATCAATTTAGCAGCCGAACCATTTGCAAGTTCAATAAGTGCTTCATATTTTTTTAGTTCTAACACAATAGCATCAATATTTGCTTCTTTTAAGGCTTTTAAACCATCTGCTTCAGCTTGTTTAGCAAGTAATATTGCTTTAGCTTCACCTTCAGCACGGGCAATTCTTGCATCGCGCTCACCTTCTGCTTCAAGAATCATAGCAGCTTTATCACCTTCAGCTCTTGTTATAGCAGCAGCTTTATGACCTTCGGCTTGTAACAAGGTTTCACGACGATCACGTTCAGCCTTCATTTGTTTTTCCATAGCCGACTGAATTTCTTGAGGTGGAATAATATTTTTAAGTTCTACACGGTTAACTTTAATACCCCATTGGTCAGTAGCTTCATCTAAAATTGATGTCATTTTACCGTTAATAGTATCTCTTGAAGTTAAAGTGCCATCCAACTCAAGTTCACCAACAAGGTTTCTAAGAGTAGTTGCTGTAAGATTTGCTAATGCGCTAACAGGATTTACTGCACCGTATGTATAAAGCTTAGAATCAAATATACGATAATATACAACAGTATCAATTTGCATGGTAACGTTATCTTTAGTAATAACAGGTTGTGGTGGTGAATCTAAAACTTGCTCTTTAGTGGTTATTTTCTTAGCAACCCTTTCAAGCAATGGGATTTTAATATGTAAACCTGCACCCCAAGTAGTTTTATATTTACCTAAAAATTCAATAACATATTCGGTAGCTTGTGGTACAATGCAAATATTTGCAATTATTATTGCAAGTACAGCAACAACTAAAATTAATATTGCGATTGGCATATTATCAACTCCTAATTAATTTTTAACAAGAACTGAAACTAACTTTTTGTTTTTAGAAAATGTACCGTTAAAAGAATTATATGCAGCTAAGAAATGATTGTTATTGGAAAGCATTTCTTTAATTACAGTATCAACCTTTTGGTTATTATATGCTGCTGCTGAAAGAATTGCAACGGTAATATTAACTGTTTCTCTATCGCCTTTTACATAACTATCTTCAATAACGTCGTAAAACTTCTTGATTTGCTTTTTTGTGCCTTCTTCAAAAAGTCTAACAAGTCTTGGTCTTAAACTTGAGCCAAAGAAATTTAAATATAAATATGTTCCGTTATCGGCAATGTGTTGTTTATATTCATCTTTCATTGCAGGAAAAATATCAAGCATTTTTTTAGTAAAACCTGAAATAGTCATATTACCGGTTTTTGAAGCCGACGGTAAATCAATACCGTTTTCAGCTACTTTTCTTTCATGTTTAATGCCAAGTTGTTGTTTTAAAGAATTTGTAAAGTCAACACCAACTGAAGTTGCATCTTTTGCATTTTGAGAATCATCAAACAACCAAGAGTTAATGTTAGAAAACTCCCCTATTCCGTCTTCTGAAACTTCGGCAACTAAAAGATTATATGTTTGAGATTTTTCGTCATAAACTATTTTAGCGGCTTTTTGGTTAGAAACAAAGTTTTCGCCATCCGCTTTAAAACCATTTTCATCAAAAAACGGTTGCATTTCCTTAATTACATTCTCATAATATCTATTATCCAATTAAATTCACATCCAAAACAATATATTTATTATATTATACCAAAAATAAAATTTTATTGCAAGAAGCATTTTTTTAAAGTATAATAGTCTTAGTAATTTTAGGAGATATAATATGAATCTTGCAAA
The DNA here is from genome assembly GCA_045587685.1 of Acutalibacteraceae bacterium. GTDB lineage: Bacteria > Bacillota > Clostridia > Oscillospirales > Acutalibacteraceae > UBA737. The sequence goes on along the minus strand of JAZNCS010000010.1, from coordinate 7,887 downwards.
TATTAAAACTATTGAATCAATTTTAAAAAGTCAAAATTTCACTTTTAAGAAGTCTTTAGGTCAAAACTTTTTAATAAATCCTTCTGTTTGTCCTGCAATGGCTAATGCCGCTTGTGACAGTGAGACAGGTGTTTTAGAAATAGGACCTGGTTTTGGTGTTCTTACAACCGAACTTTCAAAGGTTGCAAAACGAGTTGTTTCTATTGAACTTGATGAACGCCTTAAAAAGATTTTACCAATAACTCTTGCGGAGTGCAAAAATGTTGAAATAATTTTTGGCGATGCTATGAAACTTAATTTAAGAGAAATTATATCGGAAAAATTCTCAGACTGTAATAGGGTTGTAATTTGCGCTAACCTCCCCTATTATATAACTTCGCCAATAGTTATGAACCTTTTAGAAAGTAAATTACCGATTGATAATATTACTGTTATGGTTCAAAAAGAGGCAGCCGAACGCTTGTGCGCTACTGTTGGTTCGCGTGAAGCAGGTGCTGTTACTGTTGCCGTTTCCTACTACTCTGAAGCGGACATTTTATTCCAAGTTGATAGAAAAAGTTTTATGCCACCACCAAATGTTGATTCGGCTGTTATTCAACTAAAAATTAGAAAAGAACCACCAATTAATAATATAAATGAAGAAAAATTTTTTAAGTTTATTAAAGCTTGTTTTGCACAAAGAAGAAAAACTCTTATTAATACCGTTTCTAATACACTTAATATTCCTAAAGATAAGCTAAAAACTGTTTTAAACGATTTAGGAATACAAGAAACTGTTAGAAGTGAACAACTAACAATGGAACAATTAGCCGATATTTCAAATAAAATTTAAAGTAAAGACTGCTTTACAAAAAAGCAGTCTTTTTTAATTATAAAATAATTTCTTTTGAAAGCGCGAATGAATAAATAATTTTTTGTTTAACCTTGAGATTAAATATTTTTTCACACGCCAAAGCATAAATTTCAAGTTGATGGGAATATGCTTCAATTAGTTGATTTTCATTTTCAACACGATCGGTTTTAAAATCTAAAATTACTACGCCATCATCTTCAACAAAACAAATATCAACCGCACCTTGAATAACAACATTTTCATTTTCGAATTTTTTGTCCAAAGTGCTATCAATTTTACAAGCGGAAACTTCGGTTAAAAAACGCATTTCTCTATTATAAGATTTTGCGTTTTTAATTCGTTTAAACAAATCACTTTCAAAAAACCTTTCAAGAGCTTTAATGTTTAAAGAATCCCTTTCAGCTTCGCTAATATACTGCCATTCATAAAGTCTTTCAATTTCGCTTGAAAGGTTATTTATGTTATTGAAATCAATAAACTCCATAACCTTGTGTAAAGCAGTACCCTTACCTGTTGCCGAAATACCCTTTTCAGTTAAAAATGAAGGTTTATTTGTGAAAGCAAACTTATTACTTTCTGCTTTATTTGCTATTGCTGAAACAGAACTTTTTGACTGAATAGAAATTAATGGTTCATAAGGATAAACAAACGCGGTATTTTCCTTAATTTGTTTGCATTTTTCTTCATCAACGCTAAAATCAGTATTAAAATTGTCGGTTTTAGTATTTAATGAAAGATTATCTTTTGTAAAAATTTCAATATTAATTTTACTATTACTTTCTAACGGGATAAAAGAATGACCTGTGCCTCTTAATATATCACCATTAGGATGTAGTAACAAACTTAAAATTAGCCAATCGGAATAGGATTTTGTTTTAGAAAAAAGCGAAGCGGAGAATTTAGAATTATCAGCTAAAAGCATTGTTCTATATTTTTCAATAGATTTTTCGGCATTTTGATAGGTAGAAACAAATAAAAGCTTGTCTTGTGCTCTTGTCATACCAACATATAAAAGTCGCAACTCTTCTTCTAAACGTGATTTACGCGCATTTTCTAAAATTACTTCCCTATCAACAGTTGTAATCTTTTTCTTAAGTTCTTCATCAAAATATCTAAAACCTAAACCATATTTTGTTGAAAATAATGCATTTGAACGGGCTTCAACATCGTTAAAATTGTTACTTAAGTTTGCAATAATGCATACCGGGAATTGAAGACCCTTTGAAGCGTGAAGACTCATAATTTTTACCGAGTCGTCACCTGCGTTTATTGAGGCGGATTTTAATCCCATTTCGGAATTTTTTATAATATACTTAACAAATGCACTAATAGAATTAGATTTTGTTTGCGAAAACTGTACAGCATATTCACAAAGTAATAAAAGATTGTTTTTTCTACGAACACCATCAAACATAGAAGCAACAATATTAAGATATTCGCTGTTATGCAAAACCTTTGAAATTAATTTTTCAAGCGGTAAAGAAGCCGCAAGTAAGCGATAATATTCAAGTTTCTTTATAAATTCCAAAACCTTTTGATTACCGTTATTAGCCGTTGCAATAACCGCTGAAAAAAGGTCGCCTTTGCGTTTAATAATTCTAATTTTTGCCATTTCATCGGGTGAAAAAGCAAAAATCGGAGACATCATAACTGCCAAAAGGTCGGTATCGGATTTTGGATTATCAATAACTTTAAGTAGTGATAAAAACGTAGAAATTTCTATCGTTTCGGCAAATCCTTCAAGCGAATAGTTTACAGGAATTCCAAATTCGCGTAGTCTATTTGCAAGAGAAGCGGCTTTATCTTTTGTATTTCTAATCAAGATTGCAAAATCAGAATATTTTGCTTTTCTTAAATTGTTTTCATCCGCCTTAATACATTCGCCGCTATTCATAACAAGGTTAATATAATCGGCTATTCTACAAGCTTCTAAATCTTCTTCACTAACATCGGAATCAAAACAATCAATAATATTAAAATCAACAGCCGGCGAAGAAACGCTTGGGAATTTGCTACTTGGAATAAGTTTTTCTTCTTCGTTGTAAATAATTTTGCCGGTTTTTTCATTCATAAAAATTTCAAAAAAGTAATTAACAAAATCACAAATTTCATCTTTAGAACGAAAATTGTTGCCTAAAATAATTTTTTTAGAAGAATTATTTTGGTTTTCAATCGGTAAATAAGAGTTTTTCTTGTTTAAAAAGTTTTCGGGATTTGCTCCTCTAAAACCATAAATACTTTGCTTAACGTCACCAACAACAAATAATTTTTGTTCGCGGTTAGAAAGAATATAAAACAACATATCCTGTAAATCGTTTGTGTCTTGATATTCGTCAACCATTACTTCATCGAAACGGTCCAAAAATTCGTCAGCACCGTCTTGAACAGTGATTTTTCCATCCTCTTCCCTACACAATAATTTTAAAGCCAAGTGTTCAATATTGTGGAAAGTAAAAGTGTTATTTTTGTTGTATTCATTAAATAATTCTTGCTCAAATTCAATTAAAATATCACTTAATAGCGCGAGAGGTTCTTTTAAATATTTGTATTGATTATTTATAAATTCAAAATTAGCATAAAAAATCTTTTGTAATGTTTCAATTTGTTTTGGTAAATATGATTTATAAATTTCTTTTGCGGAATTAATTTGCGAATATTCGCCTAAACCCCTAACAGTCGGCAAACTTTGTAAATAGAATTTTCCTAAAGTATTATAGAATAAATCCCAATCTAAAGAATTAGCGGCTTGTAAAAGTTCGTTTAATGAATTTGCAGTAATAGAAAATGTTTCATAATAAGCGGTTGCTGCCTTTTCTACTTCTAAACTTAAATCAATAGCAACTGATAGTTCATTTTGCATATTTAAAATGGTTTCTTTTGCTATTTCAAAGGCTTTTAAGTATATAATAGAATTTCTATCATAGCAACCATTAGAAAAGGTTGCTGCTAAAGATTTAAACCATTTTTGAGGATTGCTTAGTTGCCTGGAAAAATTATAAATTCTTAAAACAAATTCACAAAATTCTTTTTCATCATATTCAGCGCCAACAATATCAAGCAAATCAAAAAATACTTTGTTATCTTCTTCAAGATAACGATTGATTATTTTATACAAAACATCTTCATCTATTGCGCGTAAAGAAAATCCATCGCTAATTTTAAAATCAGGCGAAACATTAAGTTTTTCAAAATTTTCGCGAACTAAATCAATACAAAAAGAGTCAATAGTGCAAATTTTTGCAGTTGGCAACAAATGTTTTTGTATTAAAAGCCCTATATTATTAGGATTTTTGCGACATTCTTCATCAAGTCTTTTCTCAATTCTTGAACGCATTTCAGCCGCAGCGGCATTAGTAAAGGTTACAATTAAAAGCCTGTCCGCGTTTATAGGATTTTCATTATTAGTCAGCAAGGAAATAACACGCTCTACCAAAACTGCAGTTTTTCCCGAACCGGCAGCCGCAGCAACAAGTATATTACCTTTCTCATTTATTGCTAATTCTTGTGCTTTTGTTGGGGTAAAAGGCATTATTCTCCCTCCTTAATTTTTTGGAAAACTTCGTCATTACTCATTTCGGGAACTTTGAAAATTTCATTATTTTCAATTCCACAAACTGCTTTAAAATCGCAGTATTTACAAGCCGGAGATTCCCTACCGTCAACAGGATTAACCGAAATATCACCTGAATAAATAGAATTACCCGTTTTTGTAATGATTTTTTCAATATGTTCAAAAATTGTTGCGAAATCATTCTCTAAAATAAAGGTGGATTGTCCTTTTTTAAGAGAACCATCTTTATTAAATTTAAGTTTTGGAACAAATTTTCCTTCCATATCTTTTTCCATAGCCCGAATTAAATCGTTATCCGCTTTTAAAAGGCCGTTCATTGTTAAACCTTTTTCGTTTGTATCACGCTTTGAAGGCATATATAATATACCTGCCGCTTTATCATCAGAAATGCCATTAGCGCGAGTTACAGCGTAAAGATATATTAGCATTTGTAAATTAAGTCCAAACAAAATATCGGGCAATTTAAAGGTTTTAGAACCTGTTTTATAATCAACAATACGAATGTATCCGTTATAATTATCTACCCTATCTATACTACCTGAAAATACAATATTTCCGTTATCAAATGGAAGTTTAAAAGGAATACCATCATCACCGCCAATTTTAAGTTCACAACTTACAGGCTCGAAATCAGACTGTGCAAATTCCAAGGCAATATGTTTTACAACTTCTTTTAAGGAACGGGAAATTTTTGAAATTAAAAATTTTGTTTTTGCGGTTTTAATTGTGTTAAATCCTATTACACTGTTAAGATATTGCTCAATATAAAAATCGGTAAGGTTGTCCAATTTTTCTGTGTCAAAATTTGCAATTTCTTTTTTATATGTTGAAATAATTTTTTCTAAAACATAATGAACAATAGTACCTCTTTGCAAAACATCAAAATCAGCAGGTTGAAGTTTTTTCGCATTTAAACCATAACGGCAAAAATATGAAAAATGACAACGGTTATAAGAGTCAAACCTTGTTGCTGACATATAAATTTCTTTGCCAAAAAGTTGATTTGAAACTTCTTCGGATAATTTTTTATCCTTAAAATTTAAAACATTATCAATGAATTTTGTTTTGTCAGCAAATTCTTTATTTTCCAATGCTTTTTTGATAGTTAATGAAATGTTATTTTGAGCATTTAGGTTACGGCAATAATCAATAAAAGCCGAGTTTTGCGTTTCGGGTAAATCGTTTGAAGGTTCACTTAATAAAGTACAATTTAGTGTATCCTTGAATAACGAAATAAAAGAAGAAGGTTCCAGCGCTTCACCCGAAAGTGTTTGTGTTGCATAAGAAACAAAAAGTTTTTCAGAAGAACAACACAAATTACTATATACCAAATAATTTTCATCAATATCGGAATAGATTGAATTATCGTCAATTTGTAAACCTAATTCAATTAATTTTTTACGTTCACTCAAAGCGAGAATGCCGCTATTTGTATTGGTTTTTGGGAATACACCTTGATTAGCACCTAAAATAAATGCAATTTTAGGTCTTGAAGGCCTAATTCTATCAGCAGAGCCAAATGTAACTTCATCAAGCATTTGAGGAATTACACCAATTTTTTCTAAAGAAACAGCGGTTTCTAAAGCCTCGCAAAATTCAGTTTTTGAAATATTATTGTCGCCAAAACATAAAATCAAACTGTCTAAAATATTGATATATGCTTCAAAACTTTGGCGCAAAACATCTAATGATAAAACATCATCTAAATATTCATTAGAAATGTTTTTTAATTTTTCACGAGAGTTACATTCTTCAATTAGATTGTAAATAGCAGTAACATAATTTTTAGCATTACCAACAAAATTCTTTTTTAAATTTAAAATTGGTTTAATTGCTTTTTTTCTTAATAAATTAATTGTCTCGAGTTCTTCGGAAAATAGCAATTCATTTTCTTCGGATGAAACAAATCCTCTAACGTCCATATCCCAATCATTAAGCCATAAATCGCCGTTTATATTCCAAAGATATGTGTAGTTTTCAAGGGTCGAAATTTCATCAAAAGCGAGGGTGCCAAGACCTGATTTATGGAATTTTAAAATATTTTCGGTTGAAAAATTTAAAGCTTTAATTGCAGAATTAATTGCAACTGATAATGAAAATGCCGAAAGTGGTATTTTTTTATCATAAAATACGGGAATATTGTTTCGCTCACAGGCGCTGCAAACAGCTTCTTCATAGGTTTCAAGATCTCTTGCAATAATTACAAAATCACTATAGCGATAATTTTCGGTTCGAACAAGTTTTCTAATATTTCTAGCAGCAAATTCAGCCTCATCAAAAATTGTAGTTGCTTTGCAAATAGTTATAGAATCATCGCAAGAAATTTCAGGAACTTCCCTACCCGATAAAACCGCTTCCATATTTTTCAATGTATTTGATTTACAAAAACTTTCACTTAAAAATAAAGGTTCTTCTTTTGAAACATTATATTTTTTAGCAATATTTTCAATTCTACTAATGTTTTTTCTAATATTCGTATATATATCAAACTCTTTATTAATTTGAGGGTTAAATGTCATACTAAAAATCACATCTTGAGCCCCGGAAAAAATTCGGCTAATAATTTCAAATTGTTGCCCTGTAAAACCTTTAAAAGAATCAAAAATAACAATTTTTCCATCAAAATAATTGAAGTTTTTAAGTTTATTATTAAGGTGAGTTAAAGAATCAACAGGGTCGATAAACTTTTCGCCTAAAAAAGCATCGAAAGTTTCATAAATTAGCGCAATATCAGCCAATTTATTTTTAAGTGAGGTTTTATCGGCTAAAGGAATTGCTTTTTTTAAATCTTCACTTGAAATGGCGTTAATCTTGAATTCGCCAATCATATCAAGCATTTTTTGTGCAAAAGTAATTGAATTAGCGTATTTTTTCCAAATTGTTAGCCCGCTTGAAACAGCAGATAAAGTTTTGCTCATAAATATAATTTTATCGCTATCGGTTAAAACCTTTGCAGCTAATCCACCTGTTAAACGCAAAATTTCGGCATATAATTTTGAAAAGGTTGTAACATTAATATTAAAAAATGCGCTATCCCCTATTTCTCTTAAAACCGCCCTTTCAGTTTCAAAAGAAAATTGTTCAGGTACAATTAAAACTGCCTGTTTGTTTTGTTTAACGGCGTTTTTTAATATGTTTAATACTTCTTGTGATTTTCCGGAAGCCGGAACACCAAAATTAAATTTTAGCAAATCTTCACCCTCTTTTTTACTTCCATTATAACATAACAAATGTACCAAAAATGAGACATTTAAAGAAAAACAAAATTAAATATTATAAATCCTATCACTGCGGGAACACCAAAAATCAAGGAAGCTGACATTGTGTATTGATTAATCCAAATATTAACACCTGTAAATTTTGAAATTAATTTTAAAATAATAAGCGTTGCAGACCCTAAAATTATATTTAAAAACAATAATTTCGAAAAATTTTTACTTTTAATCAAAAAATACAGTGTAAA
>JAZNCS010000009.1:0-4123 GCA_045587685.1 Acutalibacteraceae bacterium | reverse complement strand
CCTTTATTTTTATGTAATGGTGTAAACATAGCTTCTTCTAATGAATATCCATTATCTAATCTATACTTTAATGCGTCTTTACTCAACCCTGCAATTTCAGCCAATTCTACAACACATCTCATTTTCCCTTTGTATTCATACTTTCTATTATATCTTGTATTTCTTGACTGTTCTTTAAGCGTTGCCCACCGACAATTACTTGGTTCATAATTTCCGTTGACATCAATACGGTCAATCGTTAAATCTTCTCTATAACCGTTTTGGAAAGACCAATCTCTAAACGCTTCATAAGAGTTTTTCCACTCATCGCACATCGTAATTCCACGACCACCATATTTGGGATAATCTTTTGAGTTTTTATTAAAACACCTAAATTTTATATTTGCCCATATATTATGTATTCTTGTTTTAGTTTCTCCGTGCGTTGTTTGTCTTTTTGAAAGCAATTCTCTTTGCATACACCCACAAGATTGACAAGCCCCTTTCCTTAATCGTTGCCCCATTGTGGATACAATGTTGCCACAATCACACTTACAAATCCAAAATGCGTCGTGATGGGATTTTGACAAATCTCTTTTAATAACAAGCAATCTACCATATTTATTGCCTATTTCATTTTTAAGTGTACTACCCATTATATTTACTCCTCATTTTAATATTGTGTATAAGCAAGACTTCAAACCATTCGGGGTCGGTCTTTACTTCTTTGAAAACATATCCGTCCTTTTTCAAGTGCAAGTACATATATCCGTCAATGTGTATGCCATACTTTTTCGCAAGGCAGTCATACCCGTACAACTGCACCGACAAAGATTTCTTGTCTATCGCACTGCTCGTCTTATAGTCCACCAAAATCACTTTGCCGTCAATCTCGCAAATCAAGTCAGCCGTTCCTGCAAAATCTTCGCAACCCATACGGAACTCCGTGTAAAGCACTTTTGGTTTGTAGGTTCTCGCCCAATTCACAAAGTTTTCGACATAGGGTAGGTATTGCGGTTCAATACTATCCCAATCCAACTCGCCACAAAGCAAGTATTCTTCGGCGTAGGCGTGTACCGCCGTTCCCCTTTGCCTTGCTTGTTCAACAACCCATTTCGGCAACTCGTTTAGTCGCTCAAACGAAATCGGTTTTGCAATTTCCGTAACGCTCGGCACTTTTACTCCGTCGTAAAAATAATCGTGCGTTTCTTCAATAAACTCTAACTTATCGTCAACCATCACGCCTCTCTCCTGCAATTCTCCACGCACTCGGCGCACCACTTTTCTCCGTCAAAGTCGTAGTAGTCGTCGCCATAGTAAATCGGCTCTCCGCAACAATCACATTTAAACGCCACCTGCGGTTCGCTTTCTAGGTCATTTACAATCCAACCGTGTTCCAAATTATCAATCATTGTCGTTTCTCCTTTCTTGCGCCAACCAAATCTCAAATCCATTCGCACCGCCCACGCACAATTTCGCAAACGGGCAACGGCTTTCGCAATAGTCGCCGTCTTTTGCAATTTCCATACAAAACATATCGGCAAACACTTTGTTGTTTTGTCTGTCAATCCATTCCCTATTCGTCATTTTCGCTCTCCTCGTTGTCGCCCCACTCCTTGCCGTCCGTACAGCCAAGCAAGTAGGTCTTTTCGCAATAATATACATACTTGCAATTTTCGCAATACACAAATTTATTCATATCAATAATTCCCAAAACAGTTCCCCTTGCACTCTTTCGCAGGTTTTGTGCAATTCAAGCATTTGTCAATCCGTTCTTGGCTTTTGCCCGTTTCGTGGTGTTTATGTGGATTGTGTTGCCTTTCGTGAAACACAGTTTTTACTTTAATACCGCTCATCGCATTTAATGATTTCCGCACCATTTTTGCCACTCCTTTTCAAAAACTTTTTTCGCTCGCTCGAATTTATCCAAAGCCGTGTCATAAATGTCGCCATTGGTATTCCGCTGTACTCGCTGTACGCCTTGATTTCGTCAAACCATTTCGGCTGAAACGAGATTTTTCGCTGTTCTTGTTTAGTTCCCATTTTTACACCCCCTTTTCCAATATTTCCTTGCAGATTTCGTCAATTTTATTTACTATCTGTGTCCGCAATGCCACTACTCCATCTCTAAAACCTACTTTATAACCGTCTAACCAATCAGCTTGCATATTCGCTCGTTCTTCTTTCAACTCGTCCACTTGCTTTTGGAGTTCGATTTTCTCGTTTAATAGTTTTTCATTTTCGGAAAGAAGGTTAGCCGTACTCTTGCCTATACCGCTAATAGTTTCCTTGATGTCTAACGCTAAATTTAAGTCCTTTGTTAGCCGTTCGATTTCTGCCTTTAATTTAGCGTTTTCATCACGGCAATTCCCCCATTCGTTTGATACATTGTTCAAATCCTCGTCTGCGATTTTTTCACGCTTTTTAAGGCTTTCGTTCTCGCTCTGCAAGCGTTGAATAAGGTCTTTTATTGCTTTTGGCAAAATTTCGCCACATTGTTTATCATACAAAGGACATTCGTTGCAACAGTCGCTATACACGACACACAAGCAATCCATTCCCAACACTTTTTCTATCATACCGACATCAATTTCGGTATCATCAGTCAGTTTCTTTTCTTCCATTTCACACCTCAATCAAAAATAAAACTTTTCAAATGCTCAATGTGTTCTTGCATAGCCACAATTCGGCTTTCCAAATCCGCAATACTTTCTCGCAGTTCCGCTTTGCAACTCGCCCAATAATAACCGTGCGAGTTTAAGTGGCAAATCGGCAAGTGCCGTTCAAACATAACCCTGCCAATTTTCACACTAACGCACGCTGCCTTTATGGGATAACCACACGCCGTCAAATGCTCCGCAATCGCCCTTGACGAAATTACTTTTTCCTTCCCTTTGTGTTCCGCTAACAAATCGACCAATATATTGTCGCTTTTAATTGTATCTACTACACTTCTTCCTGCCATTGTTTTATACCTCGCTTTCGCATTTCGTACACCCATTATAGCATACTTTTTTGTGTATGTCAAGAGATTTTTGTAGATTTTATCAAAATTTTTTGAAAAAGTTTTTTTATTTTTTTCGTAAAAACGCTTGACATTTCTTTTTCGGTGTGGTATATTGTTTGTGGGTAAAGCAACAAGGATAATTTAATAATGTATATTTTGGTATAATTGTACCATTTTATATTCACTAAAAGCGAGAACACCTTGTTGCAAACCCAAAAATGTAAAGGTTCTCGCTTTTTTGTTTGCAATTTTATATATAGCCCAAAATGTCAATGGCTTAAAACTTGTTGGCTGACATACCGTCAATAAAGATGTCAAAGCGATAGCAAGCTACTGAACGGAAATTGCTCGGAGATAAGTACCCTCGCATACTTATTGTCGTAAAGTGGGGGTGAACGAATAGTAACCACTTAAAATAATCAAATTCGGGCTGGACGCTTCTTAAAAAGGACAACGCATTGAAATATCTTATGGGGAGAAGTGTAAGATAAGGTGCGACAGGTAAAGCTGTATCTACTGCGAGGCACGAAAAGGTGAAACTTCAAAGGAGAGGAATATCTTTAAGTGAAAGTAGAAGTTCTAACACACATTAGGACAATTCTACTTTCTCGTAGGTATTTCTTAAAGAAAAGGAATATCTTATAGGGGTTAAATATATGAAATTTGAAGAAAAAAATGCGAAATTACATATTGTAAAAAAATATCAACCGTCAAACTATGGGTTTATTTATTTCCTTATGCAAGGGGAAGAAGTTGTTTATGTAGGGCAAACTCGTGTTGGCATTTCTCGTCCTTTAACGCATACTGACAAAGAATACGATAGATTTTATATGAAAAAATGTTCATTAAAGTTGTTAGATAAAAAAGAAAGGGAAATGATATTAAAGTATAAACCTATATATAATAATGGGTATAACAATGATAAAACATATATTGGTAGGACAAAACTTTGTGATGAACTTGAAAAAAATGGATTGCGAATAAGAGCTGTTTTTTTAGATAGAGCAATACAAGAATTAGGAATAAAAGAAATAGAATTTGGTTTTCATAGAAGTTTAGCCGTTTCGGATAAGAATAAACTTATTAAACATATAAAAGAAAATTACAAACAAATTAAAGAAGAAGAAAAAATATCTT
>JAZNCS010000008.1:0-20161 GCA_045587685.1 Acutalibacteraceae bacterium | reverse complement strand
GATGGCCATCATCGAGCTCGTGAAATAAGTCACAACAATCAAAAAGAACTCGACGAATTTCGTCGGGGTCTTTTGCATACCTTGAAAAACATTTGTCTTGGTGCTATTATACAATTGAGGCGGTGAGTATATGAAGAAAGCGATTTTGGTGATTGTATCTGTTATTTTGTTGCTTGTTTTATCGGTCATTGCATATTTTTATATTTGGGGTGGAAAACCACAAATTGAAAATTTTGATGACATATCTAACGATTATGAGTGTATTGCCAATGTGGCACTAAATTATTATAACGAATTATCGGTCAAAGATGAATCTGTGCTGATATCTATCCGTGAAGACCATTTGTCAATATGGGACTTAGAAACTAATAATAAAACAAAAATAGAACTTAATGATGAACAAAAAGCCGCACTTGAAACCGTAAACAAAAAATTTAATTTTGGTTCTTTAAGAGTTTCAAAAGATACTGTATTTTTCGAGCGTGACGAAACGGGATATTACGGACTTGTATATTCAAAACATCCCCTTGCATCACTTTATAAAGCGGAACTTCCCCAACAAGGTAGAGAATATCATAGAATCAATAGCCGATGGTATGAATGGGGTGTTTGGGGAATATAATTTCCCACTTTTGTGTATAGCAGGACAGGCTGCTATCAAAGAATCTAAGTAATTAGGTTTATAAAACAAAACTATCCGCCTGAATTTCTTCGGGCGGATTTTCAACTGTCTTTTTTTGAAAAAACGATATTTCAACCGTGAGTTTTTTTAATTTACTTCGTGTAATATAGTGAAGGGCATGATTTTGGGGAAGGAGGTATACAGTGGACCGCGGAAACATCAGTTATGAGCATTTTATTAACGGAAATGATGTCGGAATGGAAGAAATCATAACGGAATACAATGACGGGTTGATCTTTTACCTCTACAAGTTGGTTGGCTCGCTAAGCCTTGCAGAGGAACTTGCCGAGGATACCTTTGTGCTTCTTTGTACAAAAAAACCGAAGAACAAGCAAAAAAGTTCCTTTAAGACCTGGCTGTATACCATAGGCAGAAATCTAGCTATTGACCACCTGCGCCGTACGGCACGGCAAAAGACCGTTCCCATTGATTCGTGCCTGGATTTGGGGGATGACAGCAATAATCCGGAAAACGAATATCTCCGTGACGAAAATAAGATAACCGTTAATCGAGTTATAAAAATGCTGAAGCCGGAGCATCAGCAAATTTTGCATCTTATGTATTTTGAAGAGCTTTCCCACAAGGACATCTCCACAATCATGCACAAGAGCGTTCACACAACGCAAATGCTTGCAAGCCGGGCAAAGCAGGCCCTGAAAAACCAACTCATTAAGGAGGGTATCAACAATGAAAACTACCAATGAAATGATCAAAAGTGTTTTTGCACGTAAACAATGCTATGAAGAGGCAAAAAAAGCAAAACGCCTTATGCTGACTAAGGGTGTAACTATCGCCTGCAGTATGTGTCTGGTACTGACACTGCTGGTTGTGGGCGGTATGCAAATAAAATTTGCAAAATCCCAGGAAAGCTACCGTATTCTAATTGATGTGAATCCCAGCATTGCACTTTGTGCTAACGAAAAGGATGTTGTAATTGAGGCAAAAGCCCTTAATAGCGATGGCGAGAAGATCCTCAAAGAGACCGATACAGAAGGTCAACCCATAACCGAGGCAGTGAAGGATCTATCCGAAACGATGACCGAGCTCGGTTACATCTCCGAAGAAGCAAATTCGATTCTGGTCAGCGTTGAAGGCCTTAAGGGCAACATAAATCAGGATATTAAAAACAATATTGCCAAAAGCATTTCAAAATCTCTTGCAGATAAGAAGCTTGAAGGAGCTATCATACTTCAAACGCTTTCCGAAAACAGTAAACTTAACCAGATTGCCGAAACCTACAATATATCCGTGGGCAAGGCGCAGTTGATCAGTCAGATCATTGCACAAAACAAGCTTCTCACATTCCAGGAGCTTTCTGCTATGAGCATTCACGAGCTTAATGTTTTGAAAGTGTCTTATTATATTAAGGCGGAAAACACCTACGAGGTCGGCACACCCGGATATATGGCCTACATCGGACAGGACCGCGCTAACAAGATCGCTTTGGCGGATGCCAATGTCACCGTCAATACAACTGAGACTCGTCTTGATTGCCGTGCAGGTACTATGGTATACTGTGTTGAATTTGAAAATGATACACACGAATACCGTTACTATGTAAATGCGGTAACCGGTGAAATCCTTTCCGGTGAAAAGAGCGAACTGGGTAAAAACGATTTCTTTGTAGGCGAGACAGACGCCGGCTTTGTGGGTGAAAACGCAGCTCTGGACGCAGCATTGGCCCACGCAGGCATGAAAGACAGCGTTCTGATCCGGTGCAAGTACAATCGAGATTGGGTTGATGGCATCTCGGTTTATAACCTCTATTTCACGGACGGCCTTGCTTCAGGAAGGTATGTTGTCAACGCACGCACCGGTGAAATTCTTCAAAACAGCCTTATGCAGGAACCCAAGGACCGCAGTGTAACAACAAATGTGATCGGCGAGGCTGCGGCCAAGCGCATTGCGCTTGCCAAGGACGCCTTGATCGACGGCAACCTGAGCAAGTATGAGATGAATCTCCTTGCTGCTAACGGAACTTACACATACGAGATGATGTTTATTTGCAACGGTGTACGGTACAATGTACAGCTTGACGCCAAGGACGGAACCGTTCTCACATTTGAAAAAAAGGTTCTACGAGATACCGGCTCACCCTCTACCGAGGACGCTTCCCACGTTTCTAAAGAGAGTGGCAATTCTTCTAAAAAATGAAGAAGTTCCTCAAATGGACACATCATTTCCCTCTTTCTTTGACAGCACAACAGGCTGATATCAAAGAAAGCAAGTAATCATAGAATACTTGTAGGGACAGGCGTCCTCGACTGTCCGTTATAAAACAAAACTATCCGCCCGAAGAAATTCGGGCGGGTTTTTATGTTTGTTGTAAATGTTGTAGGTTTATGTTATAATTATAAAAACTCAACCTCGGTTTATTGGATTTCAATTACAAAGGAGAAAATTATGAATTTTACCGAAATTGCAGAAAACAGACAGTCCTGTCGCCGTTATGATTCGGCCAGAATGGTTGAAAAAGAAAAAATAGACTGCATTTTAGCGGCCGCAAGGCTTTCCCCTTCTGCTTGCAACGGTCAGCCGTATCAAATAACCGTTTGTAAGGGCGAGACGGCAAAAAAAGTGGCGAAAGCAACCCAAGGAATGGGAATGAACAAATTCGCAACAGACGCTCCCGTTTTGATTGTGTTATCGGAAAAGCCTTATGTTAAAACTGCGGCATTCGGAGCCAAGGTTAAAAATAACGATTACCGCTCGATTGATATCGGCATAGTGTCGGCGTATATTACTGCCGAAGCGACCGCTCAGGGACTCGGTACTTGTATCCTTGGTTGGTTAGAGGATAAGAAAATTCGTGAAATTTGCGGTTTAGACGGTGCAGTGCGACTTGTTATCACTTTGGGATATGCTTCGGCAGATGATAAACTTCGCACAAAAAAACGCAAGGACTTAACCGAGCTTGTTAAAATAATCGAAGAATAAAACCATATAAATCTTTAAGGCAATATCGAAAAAGCCTACCGCAGCAGTAATACAGATAATAACAATAAACTATGATTTGGCGAGGCAATTTTTATGAACGAAGAATGCTTAATTTGCAAAGCACCACTAATATATCTCGACACCGATGAAGTGATGGAATGTGAACTTTGCCACAAAAAGCAAAGTAGTAAAACAAGGTGTATAAACAAACATTTCGTTTGTGATGAATGTCATACAAGCGGAATGGATGAAATCATTTCGATATGCTTTAACAGCAAGTCCAAAAATCCTATCGAGATTATGGAAGAAATGATGTGTATGCCCTCTTGCCATATGCACGGTCCGGAGCATCATACTATGGTTGGCTCTGCACTTTTAACTGCTTATAAAAATGCGGGTGGGGATATAGACTTAAAAGCCGCACTTTATGAAATGCAAAAAAGAGCAAAGCAAGTTCCCGGAGGTGCTTGTGGATTTTGGGGCGCCTGTGGAGCAGGGGTTAGCACAGGTATGTATGTTTCTATTGCATTAAAATCAACACCACTTGCAAAAGAGGCTTGGGGGCTTTCCAATCAAATGACAGCAAGAGCCTTGGAAGCAATAGGAAAAAACGGCGGACCTCGTTGTTGCAAAAGAGATTCTTATCTTGCCATAATTGAAGCGATTAAATTCACAAACGAGAAATTAGGGGTTAAAATAGAACTAGAGCAAGTAACCTGTTCTCGTTCTAATATGAATAATCAATGCATAGAGGAAGAATGTCCATTTTATAAAAAGGCAAAGAAAAAGGTGGCCTTTATTTGTGTTCATAATTCGTGTCGCAGTCAGATTGCGGAAGCCTTGGGTAAACACTTGGCATCGGATGTGTTTGAATCATATTCTGCCGGAACAGAAATAAAACCAAAAATCAATCAAGATGCAGTTAGAATTATGAAAGAACTTTATGGGATTGATATGGAACAGACACAGTATTCAAAATTGATTACAGATATTCCAAATCCTGATATGGCAATTTCAATGGGTTGTAATGTGGGTTGCCCTTTTATTGGCAGAGCATTTGATGATAATTGGGAACTAACAGACCCCACAGGAAAAACGGATGAGGAATTTAAAAAAATAATTAAAAAAATCGAAGAAAAGATTTTAAAACTAAAAGACCAATACAAATAAATGATAATTTCCCCCTTTTGTGCATAGTAGTACAGGCTCAAGGACAACAAGTAATTGTTGACTATATAAAGCAAATCAAATCCCCTCGGAGAAATCCGAGGGAATTTTTGTCAACGCACAGTAGTTTGTAACATCTGTTGGCGGCTGTTATAATGATTTTGTAAAGGAGTGACCAATATGAATAATTATATGACAGGTGCTACAATTAAAAATCACCAAAATCTTTATACAAACAAATTACTATACCTTGACTTTTAAAAAATAATATTATATAATATTTAGAGAAAATTTTGAAAGAAGGATTTTTTATGATTATCGGTATCCCAAAGGAAATTAAAAAGAACGAATATCGCGTTGCTGCTACTCCTGCTGCTGTTGCTGATTTAGTACGCAGAGGTAACACAGTATTATTTGAAACCGATTGCGGCGTAGGCAGTGGTTTCTCTAATGCTGACTATATTGCTGCAGGCGGCAAAGAATGTACTCACGAAGAAGTTTATCGTGGTTGCGATATGCTTTATAAAGTTAAAGAAATTGAAGCAGCGGAATATGATTTACTCCGCGAAGGTCAAATTGTATTTACATATCTTCACTCAAATGCTCACCCTGATATGGCTCGCGAATTATTAGCTCGCGGCGTTACAGGTATTGCTTACGAAGATATTACCGATGCAACAGGCGCTTTCCCTGCTCTTGCTCCTATGAGTGTATTAGCAGGTAAAGGTGGTTTCCTTGCAGCTTTACACTTTGCGCAATCAGTTCACGGTGGTAGCGGTATGTTACTTAACCGTATTGCCGGTGTTCCAACTCCTGATGTTACAATTATTGGTTGTGGCAACTCAGGTTTAGGTGCTGCTGAATTAGCTGCTGCTTTTGGCAATAAAGTTTCTATTTTAGATGTTAACTGGAAAGCAATGGAAGCTGCTAAAGAAAAATTACCAAGCAACGTAGAATTTATGTATTCTAACCGCGAAAATTTGGAAACCTGTCTTAAACGCACCGATGTACTTATCAACTGCATCTTATGGAACAAAACTCGTACTGACCACTTGGTAAGCCGCGAAGATTTACATATGATGAAACCTGGCGCACTTATTGTAGACGTAGCTTGTGATGATCACGGCGCTATTGAAACCTGTGTTAGCACTTCACACGATGATCCTATCTACTACGAAGAAGGCATTTTACACTACTGTGTTGACAATATTCCTTCTGCATTCTCTCGTACTGCTTCTCAAACCTTATCTGCTGCAACATTACAACACGCTATTGCGATTGCAGGAAAAGGCGTTGAACAAGCACTTTTAGATGATGAACATTTACGCCGTGGCTTGACCACATACAAAGGCAAGTTAACCTTACTTGAAACCGCTGAAAAGCACAATATGGAATATACTGATGCTTTAGATGCAATCAAAGGTTAATTAAATTCTATTTTTATGAGTTCGGTTTTATGCCGAACTCATTTTTTGTTTGGCTTGAAAATATTTTGTTTTTATGGTATGATATGTTTGTGAGGTGAGGTTTTTGAAATCCCATAAACGTAAAATGATTGCACCTATTCTAGTTTCTATTATTATGATAATTTACTACATTTTTTACTTTGGTTTTTTGATATCCGTGTTAGATGGGGCTTTAAAATACTTTTTAGGTATTTTCCCCTTTGCTTTTTCAGCGCTTACAATTTACGTTTGCTTACAAAGAATAATTGAAATAAAGAAAGGTGAAGAAGATGATATTAGTAAATACTGATTACATTAGCGGAAAAGAATTAGAAATGCTCTCTTTAGTAAAGGGAAGCACAATTCAATCAAAACATATTGGCAACGACATTGCACAAAGTTTTAAAACTTTAGTTGGCGGCGAACTTAAATCCTACAACGAAATGATGAACGAAGCAAGAGCTCTTGCAACTAAACGAATGGTTGCAGAAGCCGAAGCTTTAGGAGCAGATGCGATTGTTAATATTCGTTATGCTTCATCAGCTATAATGCAAGGTGCTGCCGAAGTTATTGCCTACGGCACCGCGGTTAAATTTGTTAATAAATAATTAAACTAACCTCCCGCCAAATTCGGTGGGAGGTTTTCGCTTATTTTGTGTTTTTTCTTCAGTTTTTATTAAAATATTACAAAATATAGTTGAAAGAATAAAATTTTTGTGTTATAATTCATATATCCTAAAAAATTTTTAAGGGAGGAATTTTACGTGGACAAATTTTTCAAAATCACTGAACGTGGGTCAAACGTAAAAACCGAAATCATCGCAGGTCTTACAACATTCTTTGCTATGGCTTATATCATTGTTGTAAACCCTAATCAAATTGTTGGTTTTAGTTTTGATGTTCCTGGCGTTCCTGCTATTTGGAATGCAGTTTATATTGCTTCTATTTTAGCAGCATTCATCGGCACCATGCTCTATGCTTTGTATGCAAAATTACCTTTTGCACAAGCTTGTGGTATGGGACTTAACTCTTTCTTCTTCACATCATTCATTCTTCCTCAAATTATTTCAGGCGGCGATGTGATTAAGGGCTATCAAGCAGGTCTTGTTATTATTCTTGTTTCAGGCTTCATATTCTTGTTGTTATCAATAACAGGTGCTCGTGAATATATTGCAAAAGCAATGCCTGAATGCATTAAAAAGGCTATTCCTGCAGGTATTGGTTTGTTTATTGCTTTCATTGGTTTCCAAAACGTTGGCATTATTCAAGACAACCAATACACATTAGTTCAATTCGTTAAAATCAATGGTGCTAAGTGGGCTGACATTGCTCCGGCAATCATAGCTCTTTTAGGTTTTATAATTATTGCAATTCTTACAAAACTTAATGTAAAAGGTGCTGTTCTTGTTGGAATTTTAGCAACTACAGTTATCTATTATCTCGCTACTTGGACTCTTCCAAACTTTGATATTAGTTCATTTGCTCAACCTTTCAAAGATTTTGCTGAAATCGGTATTACAGGCGTATTCAAGGCTGAATCTTGGAAGAACGCTTTCTCAGGCGAAATGTTAGGCGGCATTTTCTCAGGCATTATGCTTATCGTAACATTCTGCTTAGTTGATATGTTCGATACTATCGGTACACTTTACGGCGCTGCTTCTGAAGCTGATATGCTTGACGAAAACGGTGACCCTGTTGACATTAACAAGGCTATGACTTGTGACTCTGTTGCAACATGTGCAGGTGCTGTTTGCGGTACTTCAACAGTTACTACATTCGTTGAATGTGCTTCCGGTGTTGCTGTCGGCGGTAGAACAGGTCTTACAAGTTTAGTTACTTCACTTTGCTTTGCTGTTTGCCTTTTCTTATCACCAGTTGCTAGTATTATTCCTGCAGCTGCTACTGCTCCTGCTTTAATCTTTGTTGGCGTTCTTATGCTTAAGAACTTCTCTAAGGTTGATATGGCAGATATGAGAAGTGCTGTTCCTGCATTCTTAACACTTGTTATGATGCCACTCACCTACTCTATCGCAAACGGTATTGGTATCGGTTCAATCGCTTATGTTATTATAAGCATCTTCACAGGTAAATTCTCTAAGAAAGATATTGCAGTAACAATTATTGCTTTACTCTTCGTTGCTAAATTTATCTTTGGTGCTATCTAATAATCCAAACAAAAACCCAAGCGTTTAAAACGCTTGGTTTTTTTATTTAAATTTAATAACTATTGCTTTTTCCAAAAATATGTTGTACAATATATTAAAGTAAAAATAAAGGAGATAAAAAAATGGATTCTTTAAAGAAATTTTTTCCGTTTGCTTTCAAAGCAACCGAACTTACCCCATTCATCGTTTCACTTCTAATTTACGTTATACTTGGTGCAATATGCGGTTTTGTTATTGGCATTCTTTCTAAAATACCGCTTATCGGCATTCTTTTCAGTATTTTAGGCACTGTTATTGGCCTTTATACTCTTATTGGTATTATACTTACAATTTTAGTTTTTGTAAAAGTTATTAAATAAACCCTATAGACCTTAAGTAAAAACTTAAGGTCTTTCTTGAAAAATATTGGATATTACAAAAAACACCTTTTTTCTTCATAGATAATATGTTAAAATAGATCCAAAGGAGTTGAATTTATGAAAAAAACAATTTGTAAAATAGAATACAATACCGAAACCGCATCATTACAAGCAAAATATGCTGAAGGTATTTTTGGTGAAAGTAACGGTTTTGAAGAAAGCCTTTACTTAACCGAAGACGGCAAATACTTTTTATATGTAAACGGCGGTGAAACCTCACCATACCCACAAGAAAACATAAAAAGAATGAGTGCTGCAAAAGCAGAAGAATGGAAACTTTCACGTAATATTTAAAATAAAAAAACTGCCAAATTGGCAGTTTTTTTATTTTAATTTCTCAATAACTTTTTTTGCTTCTTTGTAACATTCTTGCGAATCATCACTTTTTTGTATAACAGTTCCTTTTACACGGCGGTAATTTAATAATAATCCTTCTGATAAATTAGGTGTATCTTTCAAATCGGTTTCTTTATAAAACTCTTCCCCTAACACGATTGGTTCATTTTCGAATAACGCAGGAGTTGTTCTTCCATTTAATTCTTCAAATGATTCCGCATCAGTTAAAAATAAAATAGATTTATCCCCGGCTGAAAGTTCCGCCGCTAACTTTTGCATAACATTATTCATTTGCTCGAGGTCATCACTGCTCTTATTATAGCTACAGTTAATAGCCTGAACTTGAACCTTGCCGTCTCCGTTAACATCACCAACATATTTTTCAAAATATGTTTCAACTTTGTCAGCTTGTTCGTCGGAAAAATAATTATATGTATAAATAACCACGTTCATATCATAATCAATTTTATTTGTAAATTCCGAAATAGCAAATGCCGCGGTGATACAAACTATAATAACTGCAATAATAGCTATTTTATAATAATGAAAAAAGTTTTCGATTTTACCAAAGGTTGTTAATTCTTCCTTTTTTGTTTTTGGATTTTCCTTACCAACATAACGCTCGTTTTTTATTCTAATTAAATCTCTTCTTGCTTTTGCTTGTTGAGAAACATATTTACTTCCCTTGTTAGAAGCCAATTTATACACTTCCTAAAATTTGATAATACGATTTTATCATATTTTCATCTCTATTTCAAGTAACCCCAAAAAATTTACATATTCTTAACTTTTAAGGAAAAATTAAAAGATAATAAGGGGGATTTTACTTTGAAAAATAAAAAAGTTTTGATTGCGCTTTCGGGAATAGGTATAGGATTTTTAAACGGACTTTTAGGTGCGGGTGGCGGAATGATTGCAGTACCTATTTTAAAGCGCCTTTCCCTTTCTCAAAAAGAAGCACACGCAAATGCAGTTGCGGTTATTTTACCTATAACTGTTCTTTCTGCCATTCTTTATTTAATTAACGGATATGTAACATTAAAGCAAAGTTTAATTTATATCCCAACGGGTATAATCGGCAGTTTGATAGGCGCATTTTTGCTTAAAAAAATTTCTCCTTTATGGCTTAAACGCATTTTTTCATTTTTTATGATTTATGCAGGCGTGCGCCTGCTTTTAAAATGAATATTTTAGCCCTCTTAGCAGGGCTTTTCTCAGGAATTATAGGCGCAATGGGACTTGGCGGAGGCGCAGTTTTAATAATTTATTTATCCCTTTTCACCAAAACAAAACAACTTACTGCTCAAGGAATAAACCTTTTATTTTTTATTCCTATCGCTTTGGTAGCCGTTATTATTTACAGCTTTAAAGGACTAATTAAGTGGAAACTAACAATAAAAATAACCCTTTGGGGATTTTTAGGAACTGCTTTAGGACTTCTTTGCTCTAATTTTTTGGGTAGCAATTTAACAAGAAAAGCCTTTGGTATTTTGCTTATTCTATTAGCGCTTTATGAAATTTTCGGTAAAAATATAAAAAAGGTTGAAAAGAATAACCAAAAATGTTATACTAAAAACGAATAAATGTTCGTTTGGAGGAACAAATATGTCAAAAAAACCTCTCACCGAAAAACAACAAAAAGTTTATAACTTTATAGTTAAACAAATGTCAGACGGTTTTCCGCCTACTGTTCGCGAAATTTGTAATAATACAGGTATTAAGTCTACCTCTACTGTTCACGCTATTTTAGGTGTGCTCGAAGAGGAAGGCTACATAGTAAGAGACGCTAAATATTCAAGAGCAATTAAACTCGATATGGAATATGACTCCGCAATGGTGCCGCTTGTTGGTAGAATTACCGCAGGAAAACCTATTTTGGCGGTTGAAGAAATTGAAGACTATATCCCCTACCCTTCAAAAAATGCGGAAGGTCTTTTCGCTTTAAAGGTAGTAGGCTTAAGTATGAAAAATGTTGGAATTTTAGATGGTGATATTATTGTTGCCGATAAAAATTCCCCTTGTAGAAGTGGCGACATTGTTGTTGGTATGGACGGCGATGAAGCAACCGTAAAACGTTTGCTTATTAAGGACAAGCAAATAATCTTCTTGCCCGAAAACGAAGATTTTTCGCCAATTTATCCTGAAAACCCTTCTGTACTTGGTAAGGTTATAGGCAGTTATAGAAGGTACTCATAATGAAAAAATTTGTTGAAATTTTTACCGATGGCGCTTGTTCGGGCAATCCCGGTCCTGGCGGTTGGGGTGTTGTTTTAAGATATGAAGGCAGAGAAAAAGAACTTTGTGGTGGCGAAAAAAACACAACCAACAACCGTATGGAACTAACTGCCGCTATTAAAGGTCTTTCCGCTTTGAAAGAACCTTGTAAAGTTCGCCTTGTTACCGACTCTAAATATGTTGCCGATGGAATTACAAAAGGTTGGGCTAAATCTTGGCGCGAAAATAATTGGCGCAAGGCCGATAAAAAGCCTGCACTTAACCCTGATTTATGGGAAGAACTTTTAAACCTTATTGAAACCAATGATGTTACTATTGACTGGGTTAAAGGACACGCGGGACACCCCGAAAATGAGCGCTGCGACAAATTAGCAGTTGAATTTTATAAAAACTTATAGGAGCATTTTATGAACATAGCTTTTTATACGCTTGGTTGCAAGGTTAATCAGTACGAAACCGAAGCCATGCGTGAGGCTTTTATTAAAAAAGGTCACACTGTAGTATCTGACAATGCGGAATTTGATGCTATAGTGATAAACTCGTGCACCGTAACGGCTGAGAGTGACCGTAAAACTCGCCAAACACTACACCGCTTTAGAAAAGAGCGTCCTGATGCGGTTATTGTTCTTACAGGTTGCATGGTTCAAGCATTTGCGAACGAATCACAAGCGCTTGTTGACGCGGATATTATTGCCGGTAATACCGATGTTTTAAAAATCGTTACATATGTTGAACAGTTTTTAAAAGATGGTGAGCGTATTTTCAGCGTTAGCGAACATAAACGCCAAGAACGCTTTAACACACCTACGATTACCGAATTTGCCGAGCGCACAAGGGCTTATATTAAAATTGAAGATGGTTGCGATAGATTTTGCACCTATTGTATAATCCCAACTGCTCGCGGTTGGGTTCGTTCTAAACCTATTAAGGACATTAAATCCGAGGCCGAAGAACTAAGCAATAATGGCTTTATTGAAATTGTGCTTGTTGGCATTAACCTTACGTCTTTCGGTAAGGGTGAAGATATGAATATTTGCGATGCAGTTGATGCCGTATGTTCTGTTGACGGCATTAAACGTGTTCGTTTAGGTTCTTTAGAACCTGACCATATCACCGATGAAATGCTCTCAAGGTTTAAGTGCCAAGAAAAATTTTGTCCGCAATTTCATTTGTCTTTACAATCGGGTTGCGATGAAACTTTAAATCGTATGAACCGCCACTATGATACTGCATTTTACCGCGATTTAGTAAATCGTATTAGAAACACATTTTCAGATGCGGCAATTACAACTGACATTATGGTTGGTTTTGCGGGTGAAACTGACGAAGAATTCAACAAAAGTCTTAACTTTGCTAAAGAAATAAGTTTCGCAAAATCACACATTTTTGCATATTCTCGCCGCAAAGGCACTATAGCTTATAACCTACCAAATCAAATCACTAAGGCCGAAAAATCAAACCGTAGCCGACAAATGATTGATGCTACACTTAAAACCGAAAAAGAATTTTTAAGTAATTACATCGGCTCTACAGTAGAAGTATTATTCGAAACCGAAAACGAGGGCTACACCAAAAATTATTGCCGTGTAAAAGTTAATTCTAATAATAACTGCACAGGTAAAATTTTAAATGTAAAGATTACTTCGGTAGAAAATTATACATGTATAGGCGAAATAGTTTAATAAAAATCTTCAGGTGTAAAGAAAAATACTTGACACCTGAAGATTTTTGTGTTATAACAGTTATAGTTAGTCGAAACAGTAAAAAATTCACTGTTTCGACACCAAATCTTTGATTTGGGAACAAATTTTCAATGAAAATTTGACTATATCTGTTGCAATGAGTGTCGTGCACAAATGAATTTTCAAAAATTTATTTGTGGAAAGCCGATAAAATCGGCGTGTCGAAGCGCTTTTCAGCGTTTCGACAAACTACAATCATTATACTCACTAAGGTTAAGAAAGGGTGGGAGTATTATGGCTAAAAATTTATATATTTCTTCCCTTCTTGATGTTTATGGTGACTTTTTGGGTGAAAAAACAAAAACGCTTACCGAATATTATTATAACGATGATTTATCCCTTTCGGAAATTGCAGAAAATGAAGGTATTACCCGCCAAGGTGTGCGCGACCAAATAAAACGTGCTGAATTGCAACTTTTAAGTTTGGAAGAAAAATGTCACTACTGCGAAAAGTTTTTAAAACTTAAAGAATTATCGGCCGAAATAAGTTCGGGCAAAAACGAAAAAATTTCCGAAATACTTAGTATAATAGAAAACCTGTAAGGAGTGTAAATATGGCATTTGACAATTTATCGGATAAACTTGCCGGTGTGTTTAAGCGCTTACGCTCTAAGGGTAAGCTTACCGAAGCGGATGTTAAAACTGCTATGCGCGAAGTTCGTTTAGCTCTTTTAGAGGCGGACGTTAACTATAAAGTTGCAAAAGATTTTACTAACGCCGTAACCGAAAAATGTATCGGCGAAAACGTAATGGAAAGTCTTACCGCTGCTCAAACAGTAATCAAAATTGTGCGTGATGAACTCACTTCCCTTATGGGTAGTGAACAAACCCGCCTTAAAACTTCAAACAAAATTCCAACTGTTATTATGATGTGCGGTTTGCAAGGTTCGGGTAAAACCACCCACTCGGCAAAACTTGCAAAACTTTTAAAAAGCCAAGGTCACAGACCTATGCTTGTTGCGTGTGATATTTACCGCCCTGCTGCTATTGAGCAGTTAAAGGTTGTAGGTAAAGCGGTTGAAACCCCTGTTTTTGAAATGGGTACCGAAAAACCCGAAGTAATTGCTAAAAAAGCAATTATGCACGCAAGAGATTACGGCCACGATTATGTTATTTTAGATACCGCGGGTCGTTTGCACATTGATACCGAACTTATGGATGAGCTTAAACGCATAACCGAAGCGGTTGAAGTTAATAACATTCTTCTTGTAATTGACTCAATGGTAGGTCAAGATGCGGTTAATATTGCTAAATCATTTAACGATATTTTAGAAATAGATGGCGTTATAATCACCAAACTTGATGGTGATACTCGTGGCGGTGCTGCCCTTTCGGTACGCGCTGTTACAGGAAAACCCATTATGTTCGCGGGTGTTGGCGAAAAACTTCACGAACTTGAAGAATTCCACCCTGATAGAATGGCTTCGCGTATTTTAGGTATGGGCGATATGCTTTCTCTTATTGAAAAGGTTGAAAATGAAATCGACCAAAAGAAAGCCGAAGAAACAGCCCAAAGATTAGCCCAAAATAAATTTGATATGAACGATTTGCTTGACCAATTTAAGCAAATTAAAAAAATGGGCTCAATTAAAAGCATTCTTTCTATGCTTCCGGGTATGGAAAGACAACTTAAAGATGTTGATATTGATGAACGTGCAATGCTTCGCACCGAAGCAATTATAACTTCAATGACCAAAAAAGAACGTGCTAAACCCGATTTGCTTAATGCTTCACGCCGTAAGCGTATCGCCGCAGGTGCGGGTGTTACGGTTGAAGAAGTAAATAAACTTATGCGCCAATATGAACAAATGAAAAAAATGTTCAAACAAATGAACTCAAAGGGCGGCAAACGCAATATGTTTAAGGGTATGCGAATGCCAGGCGGCCCCGGTAACTTTGGTTTATAATTAAAAATTATATAATTATTTTATTTTGGAGGTGTATTTTAAATGGCAGTAAAAATCAGACTTCGTCGTATGGGTGCTAAAAGAGCTCCTTTCTACCGTGTAGTTGTTGCTGATTCAAGATTCCCACGTGATGGTCGTTTCATCGAAGAAATCGGTACTTATGACCCAACTAAGGATCCTGCAGCAGTTAATATCGACTGTGAAAAAGCTAAGAAGTGGATTTCTAACGGTGCTCAACCTACCGATACCGTTAAGGCTTTACTCAAGAAAAACGGTGTTCTTTAATTAACTTGTTTTATTAAATTTGTGAGGTTTTAGAATGAAAGAACTTCTTATTTCAATCGTTTTAGGGCTTGTTGAAAAACCCGAAGAAATTGTTGTAACTGTTGATGAACCAAACCAAAAAGGTGTTACAGTTTATCACTTACACGTTGCAGAAAGCGATATGGGACGCGTTATTGGTAAGCAAGGTAGAATTGCTAATGCCATTCGTACTGTAATGCGCGCTGCTGCTAATAAAACCGGCGATTCTATTGCGGTTGAAATCGACTAATTATCCGGGCTTTTGCCCGGCAATGTAAACTACTACCCCCACAGCGTTGGGGGTATTTATATAGGAGTAATTATTTTGAAAAAATATCTCGAAACAGGCAAAATTGTAGGTACTCACGGCATCAAAGGTATGACTCGTGTTCAAGTTTGGGCGGATTCCGAAGACTTTTTATCCAACTTCAAGGTTATTTATCTTGATAGCGAAGGAAATAAAAGCCTTGAAATTTCGCGCGTTCAACCACACGGTAATATTGCGCTTGTGTCTTTCAAAGGTGTTTCAACTATTGAAGAAGCCGAAAAATTGCGCAACAGTGTAATCTATATTGACCGTAATGATGTTTCTCTCCCCGAAGGCAGATATTTTATTGATGACCTTATCGGTTGCAGTGTAACCGATGCCGATACAGGAAATTTGCTTGGCAAAATTACCGATATTTCCGAAACCGGTGCTAACGATGTTTGGCATATTACAAACAACGGCAAAGAATACCTTGTTCCTGCTATTGATGAAGTAATTGTTTCGGTTAACGTTGAAGAAAAGGCGGCTGTTTTGCGCCCAATGAAAGGAATCTTTGATGATGAGGATTGATATTCTTACCCTCTTCCCTGAAATGTGCGAAACAGTTATGAATGAAAGCATAATAGGTAGAGCGCAGAAAGCAGGAAAGGTACAAATTAAATGTACTAATATAAGAGATTTTGCAGGAAATAAACATAATAAAGTGGACGATATGCCCTATGGCGGCGGTATGGGTATGATAATGGCGGCCTCCCCTATTTATAATTGCTATAAAAGCCTTTATAATGAGGACGAACCTAAACCTCACCTTATTTATATGTCGCCAAAAGGCAAAACCTTTAACCAAAAACGCGCTGTAGAACTTGCAAAACTTGATAGAATTGTACTACTTTGCGGTCACTATGAAGGTATTGATGAACGCGTTATTGAAGAAATTGTTGATGAACAAATTTCTATTGGCGACTTTGTATTAACAGGCGGTGAATTACCTGCTTTGACAGTTGCAGATGCGGTTTGCAGAATGCTTCCCGGTGTTCTTTCTGATGATATTTGTTTTGAAGAAGAAAGTCACTTTGCAGGTTTGCTTGAATACCCACAATATACCCGCCCTGCAGTATGGAATGGTAAAGAAGTTCCTGAAGTTTTACTTTCGGGTAACCATAAAAATATTGATGAATGGCGCAGAGCACAATCAATACTTGCAACCCTCGACAAAAGACCTGATATGTTGACAAAAGATGACTTGAGTGAAAAAGACCTTAAGCTTCTAAAAAAACTTGGAATTTCTTTGTAAATATGTGATAAAAATGCACAAATTCGGGGCTTTTAAAACATATTTTGTTGGAATATTATTAAAATTTTTTCACAAATAATTGACTATAGCATTAAATGTGGTATAATAGGTATATATTAAAAATTAACAGCAAGTTAGGAGTTTTTGTAATGTGCGTTAAAGATGTTGTTATTCAAAATCAAGTTGGTTTGCACGCTCGTCCTGCTACTTTCTTCATTCAAAAAGCAAACGAATATAAATCATCCGTTTGGGTTGAAAAGGATGAAAGAAAAGTTAATGCAAAAAGCCTTTTAGGTGTTCTCTCTCTCGGTATTATCGGCGGCACTTCTATCAAAATTATTGCTGACGGTTCTGATGAAAAAGAAGCTATTGAAGGCCTCGTTGCTTTAGTAGAATCAGGTTTTGTTGATTAATTTATAGTTAAAATTTTAAACCCAATGCATTCATTGCATATGCATTGGGTTACTTTTTCACTATTACCTATTCACTTTTCACTATTACTTTTTACTTTAATATATCCGGGTGTGGCGCAGCTGGTAGCTTTGAGTTTGACCTCTTCCTGTGGAAGATAAAGGGAGAACGAAAAGGCGCCGCGGTCGAAAAGCGAGATACGGCAGTATTGAGTCTTCGGGTACCGCAAGAGTTTGCGTAGCACGCGTCCAAAATAATCACTTTTCTCTTTTTACTATAACTTACTACTTTAATATATCCGGGTGTGGCGCAGCTGGTAGCGTGCTTGACTGGGGGTCAAGAGGCCGCAGGTTCAAGTCCTGTCACTCGGACCAATTAAGAGGTATAAACCTTTAGGTTTGTGCCTCTTAATTTTTTTGTATTATGACAGGACTTGAACCTTAAGAAGGCACACACCGTTTAGAAAAACAGTACAGTGTACTGTTTTTTTAGGTGGGTGGTGCGCAAACGGGTACCGAATGCAAAGCATTGGGTCGTTAAGCACGAAAGATTTGCGAAGCAAAACTTTGTCCTGTCACTCGGACCAAAAAAGCACTTGTGCCTTTAGGTACAGGTGCTTTTTTCATTTGAATAACATTATTTAAATGTGCGGCTGATTGACCCCGTGGGGTCAGGCATTGAGAACGAGCGCTCACAGTGTGAGATGCAGCGAGTTCGAAATGGCGCCGCGGTCGAAAAGCGAGATACGGCAGTATCGAGTCTTCGGGCACCGCAAGAGGTAGCCGCAGGTTCAAGGTCTCGGCTTCCGCCGCGGTCGGTGCTTCTGCGCTTTGCACAGATGTGTCCACCGGACACCCGCACCCTGTCACTCGGACCATATCGAGTGTTCATAACCAACTTGAATGTTGGAAATGGACACTCGATTTTTTATGTCCAACTATCGTCTTCATTACGCACTTATTGAAAGTACGTAACCCACTATGACACTTTCAGTTTTCAACCGAAAAGATGTCGTAGCGGGTTGGATAGTTGTTTATTATTGATTTATTTGTTTGAGTAAATCTTCAAGAGCCATCAACCACAATTCATCATTTTCTTTTTCGGCTCTTAATTTACAACAATTTAATTCATTTTCCAATAATGAAAAAGGCATTTTTAATAATCTATCAAAAATAACATATGCACCAGGCCAGTTTAAATCTTGTAACCACTCTAGCAACAAATGTAAATATGGTTTGAGTTCTTCGTCTGATTTCAAAGCAATAACTCTTGCACATGGTTCCCATATACATTTCGATTTTTCAGGAATCATTGGTTGAATGAACGGATAGAGATATTTATATTTTGTAGCTTCGTTTATGCCGATAGCAATCTTTGATTCATATTCTTCGTCAGTGTATGATGAATCCCAGATAAATAATTCGTAAATCTCATCTAAAGTCATAATAATTCAACCCCCCTTTATTTAATTATATCATAGCCAAAAATAAAAGTAAATACTGACTCGCGTTTGAAGTTGATTATGAACACTCGCACAAAAACAAAAGAAACCAACCTAATTGTTGGTTTCTTTTGTTATTTACAGTATATTTCTATTGCTTTTTGCACAAATTCTGCGGTGCCTTTTTCGTGTTCGTCAATACTGTTTTTAAAACGCTCATCCGTAACATACATTTGACCGAGGCCCGCTAAAATTTGGTTTGTGCAGGTGTAGTAATTTTCGGTTATGTATGTTTGTAATTCTTTTACAAGCGCCTGCGCCTCATCTAAATCGGCAGTATTGCCGTTGTTCATACACTCGGCAAATTTAGCGAAGATGACCATCAGTCCATCGTTTACAGCCTGCCATTTGTCTTTGGTGTAGTGAACAGTTTTTTCGGTATATTCTTTATAAGTATCGGTTTTGCCCCAACGCTCTTTTACTTCTAATTCATAATTTTTCATAACACATTTCCCTATTTTTTAACCTCATACGGCCAGTCGATGATGCCGCCGAATTCTTTAACGTTTGTGTAACCGAGTTTGACGAGTTCCTCGGATGCAATTTTACTTCTTCTCCCGCTACGGCAGTAGACAAGGATAAGTTGTTCTTTGTCTGACAGTTCTTTTTCGGCACGGTCTTTAATTTCGTATTCGGGGATTAAAATTGCGTTTTCGATATGTCCCTCGGCGAATTCTTCCTCAGTTCTCGCATCAATAATAATATAATCCTTTTCGGTATCCATAATGGTTTTAGCCTCTTGGGGTGTGATTTGTTCGTAGGTGAGTGTTTCTTGCTCACCACCACAAGCATTTAAACCAAATAATGATAAAGAAATTAGTAACATAATCAACAATCCTTTGAGTTTTTTCATAGTATTTGAATTTGTTTCTCCTTTATACTATTTCCACTTGGCACATTTGCATAGTTTTGAGGGCTGATTCGTGGCTCTCGGGAGTTACACCCGCACAGCAACTTGAATCTACTTTAACGTGAGCATCAGGGAACATCGCTTTGATGATAAGCGCGTTTGAAACCACGCATATGTCGGTGCAAAGCCCGACAAGTTCAACGCTTTCGAATTTTTCTTTGTTCCAATTTGGCCAACCGAAGTTTGGCTTATCAATGATTTTCGAGCCCTCTACATAAAGGCCTTCTGCAATTTCCCAGCCTTTTGTACCTTTTATACAGTGCTTTACAGGAAGATTTTTACCCTCGGTTGTATTTAAGTAATCTTCAAAATGGGTATCTCTTGTAAAAATAACCTCGTCACCATTTTTTACATATTTCTCAATCTTTGCCTTGACCTTTGGAACTATTGCTACAGCCTCTTTTGTGCCAAGCGCCATATCAATAAAATCGTTTTGCAT
>JAZNCS010000007.1:0-12016 GCA_045587685.1 Acutalibacteraceae bacterium | reverse complement strand
TGCTATGTGGATATGGAACGATTATTTATTACCTTACTTAGTTATAGGTTTATCTACTGAATATAAAACAATACCGGTAGTAATTCAAATGCTAGTTGGTTCAAATGGAAATAGAGATATGGGAGCTATGATGGCAATGCTTGTTTTATCAATAATACCCGTTATAATTTTCTATTTGACAAGCCAAAAATATATTATAAAAGGAATTGCAGCAGGGGCTGTTAAAGGATAAAAAAATCGGTGCAAATTGCACCGATTTTTTATTTTATTTAATCTCTTTTTCAATAATTAACAACCTATTATATTTTGCAACTCTGTCACTTCTGCAAGGCGCACCTGTTTTAATTTGGCCCGAATTTACCGCAACCGCCAAATCGGCAATAAAGGTATCCTCACTCTCGCCCGAACGGTGAGAAATAATAGTGTTATACCCGTTTTCATGAGCCATTTTAATAACATCTAAAGTTTCGGTTAAAGTGCCTATTTGATTAAGTTTTACAAGTATTGCATTACCCGCTTTTTCTTTAATTCCACGCTCTAATCGGGTAGTATTTGTAACAAAAAGATCATCACCTACCAACTGCAATTTATCCCCAAGTTTTTCGGTAAGTTTTTTCCAAGCGGACCAATCATCTTCGGCTACACCGTCTTCAATAGAAATTATTGGGTATTTTTGCAACAATTTTTCGTAATACTCAATTAATTCATCAGCCGTCATACTCTTATTGCGTTTAGGTAATAAATAATTGCCGTTATTATACCATTCACTTGACGCTACATCTAAACCTATTTTTATTATTTCGGTTGAATAACCCGCCTTTATAATTGCTTCGCAAATTAGTTCTATTGCTTCTTCATCCGACTCTAAATCAGGTGCAAAACCGCCCTCGTCACCAACACCTGTAAGTTTGCCTTTTTCCTTTAAAATTTTACCTAAAGTGTGGTACACTTCGGTACATTGGCGAAGCCCTTCTGAAAAGGTTTTACATTTAACAGGAATTATCATAAACTCTTGAATATCAATGTTATTTTTCGCGTGTGCACCACCATTTAAAATGTTAAGCATAGGTCTTGGCAAACAACCATAATCGCCACCGCTCAAATGCTTATAAAGCGGCATTTTAAGAGATTTTGCTTCAGCCACAGCAAACGCTAAAGAAACCGCAAGAATAGCGTTTGCACCAAGTCTTGATTTGTTTTCAGTGCCATCAAGTTTAATTAAAACTTCATCAACTAACCTTTGACTTACTTTATCCATCTTTTTAAGTTCAGTATTTATTTCTCCATTTATTGACTCTACAGCTTTTAATACGCCTTTACCCATAAAACGAAGATTATCGCCGTCTCGCTTTTCGTGTGCTTCAAAAACACCCGTTGATGCACCCGAAGGGCAAATTGCAAAACCCACACTTTTATCCGAAAGCGTTACCCTTGCTGCAACTGTCGGATTACCGCGAGAGTCTAAAACTTCGTAGCCTTTAACCGAAATTATAGTATTTTTTTCCATAAAAATCACCTTTTTCCTCTTTTTTATTATTTTTACTCAAAAAATTATATATATTTATTAAATTTACTATTTTATTTTTAAAACATTTGTGTTATAATCTATTATGAATGATTGTATTAAAAAAGGACGTGCATCAACAGCATGAATAACATAGAACAAAAAGAACAAGGTTATAACATTATTTGCGGAAGAAATCCCGTGCTTGAAGCTATACGCTCGGGAAGAGAGATTGACCGTTTGCTCGTAGCCCACGGTGTTTCGGGAGGGTCTATTACCGCGATTATTGCAAAATGCAAAGCAAAGGGCGTTTTAATAAAAGAAGTTAGCCCTCAAAAGTTAGATTTTTACTGTGGTAATGCTAACCACCAAGGCGTTGCGGTTTTGTTTTCAGAGCAAACCTATTGCGAAGTTGAAGATATTTTAAACTACGCTAAAGAGAAAAACGAAAAACCATTTATAATAGTTTGCGATGAAATTGAAGACCCGCATAATTTAGGTGCTATAATCCGTACCGCCGAGGCTTGTTCGGTTCACGGAATTATAATTCCAAAACGCAGAAGTGCTTCACTTAATGCTACAGTTGCTAAATCGGCAAGTGGCGCGCTTGAATACATGCGAGTATCCCGTGTTACAAACATACCAAACACCATTGATTACCTTAAGGAAAACGGAGTTTGGGTTTTTGGTGCCGATATGGATGGCAGTGATTATACAAAAACTGATTTTGATTGTCCTTGCGCTTTAGTAATAGGAAATGAGGGCAAAGGTATTGGTACACTAACCGCAAAAAAATGTGATGCAATCGTAAGTTTGCCTATGCTTGGAAAAATTAATTCACTTAACGCATCAGTAGCAGCGGGTATTTTGATGTACGAAGTTGTTAGAAAAAGAAAATAACTTAAACGAAATTAAAAACTGCCTTTAAGCAGGATGGAGAAATATATGGGAATTTTTAAAAGAAAACAAAAAGATACCGATTTCTTAAATGAAGAATTACTAAACGAAGAAAGTTCTATAGGTTCGGGAGATTTTTCAAAACCGGCACCTTCACACGCTTTAACACCAGAAGAGGTTTTACAAGGTGTCAATACCCCTTCCACAAGTGATGGATACGCTTTATATTCGCTTAAAAAACGAATGCTTACAGCAACAAAAAAAGAAGAAGTTGAAAACGAAAAAGAACCTCAATCAAACACAATAGACTTCATTTTAAATGAACCCGAAGAAGATGAAGACGATAAATCATTACTTGAAAGGTGTAAAGCATATATAACCGATGATAGCGGCGAAAGTGTTTTAGAAAGCCTTGCTCCTATTTACGAACTTGAAAGTGTTGCCGAGATACTTAGAAACGATAGTTTAAAAGCGATTGAACGCCTTTCAGAAAAATACAATTCTTCTTTTGAAAGCATCAAAAAGGTCTCCGCTCCCACAGTCGAACCTCATATAACAATCGAAGGATTTGACTCACCCTCACAAGAGGAAGATGTTTTTGAGCAAAAAATCAGCATTGATGCCGAGGTTAAAAACATTCAGTCAAGCGTTCCTTTTGTAATTTCCGATATTGATATGCCGGAAGAATTCTTCCCCGAAAAATCGCAAAGTGACATTTCAAATACCGCAACAATAACCTTCACCCCTATAAACGAAATTGGCGCGGCGGCTAAAATAGTAGTTACAGAACAAACCCGCCCATTAGATTTAACCGGTGAACTTGCACAACTTGAAATGGAAGCAACCGAAGTTGAAGCCAAGGTTGAACTCGAGAAAAATGAGTTTGAAGAATTTGTTCCCGAATATGAATGCAAAGATGAAACTGACATCAAAAAGTTCTTAAGACTTTTTTCTATCAAAAAGCGTAATAGATTTTTGATTTGTTGTTCTTCTGTTATATTAACTTTAATATTAGGGTTCTTTGCTTTACCGTTTATGACAAGCGTTATTTATGGAAACACCCGCTCAATTATGATATTTTCGGCAATTATTAGTTTTGTAATAATATTGCTTAACTCAAATATGTTCAAATCTCTTTTGAACATCCTAAATAAAAAAGCAACTGCCGATATTCCGCCAAGCCTTTCATCGATAGCGGTCCTAATATATGCAATATATGGCATTATAAATGGCGAAGTTATTTTAGAAATGCTTTTAATAAACTCTATCATTCTTTCTTTCAGAAGTTTATTACTTTTTATGCAAAGCACATATATGCTTTCAAACTTAAGACAAATCGCAAATCCAAGCCAAAAGAACGCTGTAACGCTAATTAATGATACTACCGTTGCTTTTTCAATGGCAAAAAATGCTATTGATGGTGATATACTAATTGCAGCACCTAAAAAATGTGACCATATTGATGACTTCATTAAATACTCAACTTTTGGCACATTTATGAAAGGTAAAATTTCCTTTATAAGTATAGCTTCGCTAATTTTATCAGTCATTGTTGGTTTCGTTTGTTCGGCATACTATAACGGAGTTTTTGACGGCCTTTATACCGTAGCAGCAATACAATGCTTCTCAGCTATGCCAACCTTGTTTATGATTGATGTTTTACCTCTTTATGGTGCTTCTAAAAAGTTAAATAAACAAAAAGCAATGATTGCAGGTAAAGTAGCTGCTGAACAACTTGAAATGGCAAATGCTTTAGTGCTTAATTCTATTGATATCTTCCCCGAAGGTTCAGTTTCATTACACCAAATGAAAGTTTTATCCGAAAACGACCTTCAAGATACAATCGTACGCGCGGCTTCGCTAACCGATGCTTTAAACAGCCCTCTTTCCGCTATTTTTAAGAAAATTGCCGGAACAGGTAATATTACTTCATATCCTAATTCCGATACTGTTAAATACGAAGACAAAATGGGAATTTCGGGTTGGGTTGACGATAGACTTTTATTCATTGGCAACCGTACCCTTATGGAAACCCACGGAATACAGGTTCCATCCGTTGAAGTTGACCGCAAGATTTTAAGAAACGGTTACTTCCCAATTTATGTCGCAACCGGTGATAAAGCCTGTGCTTTATTAATGGTTCAATATAATGTTTTACCCGAAATTTCACACGAATTAAGAAGACTTACAAATTCAGGTGTTACACTTCTTATCAACAACACCGACCCAAATCTCACAGAAGAAATGATTTGTGACTATATGGGTCTTTATGATGATTCTGTTAAGGTCATGTCTGCCGCAGGTTGTCATATGTATAAAAACGCAGTTTATTACGAAAAGAGCGTTTCGGCACCTGCAAGTTTTGTTTCTCAAAATAAAATCACACTTGCAACTATTCTTAATTGTGCTTCAAAAATCAAAAGTGCAAGTGTTACTTTAACTGTGTTTTATATTTTAAGCGCTATTTTTGGTGCTTTGTTCTTTGCTTATTCTTCATTTACATTATCAGGAAGTTTAATAAGCAGTACTTCCCTTTTGATTTATACCATTGTTGTTTCGGCGCTTTCATACATTTTATATTTAACACAAAAACCTTAAAACCTAATTTTTGAAACGGAGATTTAATATGCAAAACAAAAAATTCTACATTACAACCGCTATTGCTTACACTTCACGCAAACCGCATATTGGCAACGCTTATGATATTGTTCTTGCTGATATGATTGCCCGTTATAAGAAAATGATGGGGTTTGATGTGTTTTTAATGACAGGTTCTGATGAACACGGTCAAAAAATTGAAGAATATGCAAATAAAGCAGGTATTTCGCCTAAAGAATACGTTGATAATATATCAACTGAAATTAAAAATGTTTGGGACAGTTTGAACACTAACTACGATAAATTTATCCGCACTACTGATGATTATCACGAAAAAGCAGTTCAAAAAATATTCAAAAAACTTTATGATCAAGGTGATATTTACAAAGGCACTTACGAAGGTAAATACTGTGTTCCTTGTGAATCATTTTTTACCGCTTCGCAATTAGTAGATGGTAAATGTCCCGACTGCGGAAGAGAAGTTATTGATTCTAAAGAAGAGGCTTACTTCTTAAAATTAAGCAAATACCAAGACAAACTTTTAGAATATTACGAACAAAATCCCGACTTTATAAAACCCGAATCAAGAAAAAATGAAATGATAAATAACTTCTTAAAACCGGGTCTATCGGATTTGTGCGTATCCCGTTCTACTTTTAAATGGGGCGTTCCGGTTGAGTTTGACCCTAAACACGTAACTTATGTTTGGATTGACGCTCTTTCAAACTATATTACCGGTGTTGGTTTTGACGGAATGGACAACAACGAACAATTTAACAAACTTTGGCCTGCGGATTTACACGTAATTGGTAAAGATATTGTTCGTTTTCACACAATTTACTGGCCAATTATTCTTATGGCTTTAGGTCTTCCTTTACCAAAACAAGTTTTAGGTCATCCCTGGGTACTTGTTGGCGAAGATAAAATGAGTAAATCGAAAGGCAACGTTATTTATGCCGATGATTTAGCAAAACGCTTCTCGGCTGATGCAGTTCGTTACTACTTGCTTTCCGAAATCCCATTCACACAAGATGGTACTATTACCTACGAAAGTTTTATAAACAAATTTAATTCCGACCTTGCCAATACATTAGGTAACCTTGTAAACCGCTCGATTGCGATGACTAATAAATACTTTGGTGGCAAGGTAACAAAAGGCGAACAAACCGAAGATTGCGATAAAGAATTACTTGCTTGTGCAAATGAGACAATTCAAAAATATTACAGTCTTATGGATATTTACCACAACGCCGATGCCGTTGATGCCGTAATGACACTTGCAAAGCGTTGCAATAAGTATATTGACGAAACTACACCTTGGGCATTAGCAAAGGACGAAAGCAACAAAGAACGCCTTAATACCGTTCTTTACAACTTGCTTGAATGTATTAGACTTTTAAGCATTATGCTTTCCCCTGTTATGCCAGAGAGTTGCGAAAATATTAAGGCGCAACTTTGCACTTCAAACGAAGTTCTTACCTTTGGTGAAGAAAAAGAATACACTGTTGGCGCCGCTACCCCACTTTTTGCTCGTATTGATGCCGAAAAAGTTTTAGAAGAAATTGCTAACGAACAAGCCGCTAAAAAAGCGGAAGAAGAAGCCGCAAATGTTACTACCATTTCGCAAATTTCTATTGAAGACTTTATGAAGATTGAACTTAAAGCTGCAAAAATTGTCGAATGTGAAAATCTTCCAAAGGCTAAAAAACTTTTAAAACTTACTTTAGATGATGGCAGTGGCAAAAACCGTACTGTAGCTTCGGGTATTGCTAAATTCTACAAACCCGAAGAACTTATTGGAAAAACTGTTATATTAGTTTCAAACCTTAAACCTGCCGTACTTTGCGGCGTTGAATCACAAGGTATGATTTTGGCGGCTGATAAAGGCGAAGAAATTAAGGTTGTATTCTTAGAAGATGTTCCTGCAGGTAGTGTAATTAGATGATTAAACTTTTAGAAAACACTGTTACACCGCCGATTTTCGACAGTCACGCTCATTATGACGATGGTCGTTTTGATGAAGAGCGTGATAGTTTACTTTTATCGCTGAAGGAAAAAGGCGTAGGTGGAATTATTAACTGCGGTTGCGATTATGATTCTTCAAAATTTTCGTTAAATCTTGCGGATAAATTCCAATTTGTTTATGCGGCAGTTGGTATTCACCCTTCTAACCTTGATAGTAACACAACTATCGAACAAATCGAACTACTTGCAAAACACAAAAAATGTGTTGCTATTGGTGAAATTGGGCTCGATTATTATTGGACACAGGATAATAAATCTTTGCAGTTGGAAGTTTTTGAAAAGCAATTAATTTTAGCCAACAAACTAAATTTGCCTGTTATTGTACACGACCGCGAGGCTCACGCCGACACACTTGAACTATTAAAAAAGCATAAGCCAAAAGGCGTTGTTCACAGTTTTTCAGGCAGTGTTGAAATGGCTAACGAAATATTAAAACTTGGTATGTATATAGGTATCGGCGGCGTAATTACATTTAAAAACGCAAAAAAATTACCCGATGTTGTGAAAATGCTTCCTCTTGACAGACTTTTGCTCGAAACCGATGCGCCGTATCTTACACCTGTGCCATTTAGAAGCGAAACAAATCATTCTCAAATGATTTATTTCACTGCGCAAAAAATTGCAGAAATTAAAAATTGTGAAATTTCTACAATTTTAAATGCTGCTTTTTCCAATACAGTAAAGTTATTTAAAATTTAATGTAAAGTATATTTGCCCCGCTAAAACAAATAATAATTGTGAAAGCGGGGTGTAATTATAATGGATAGAAACGACCAAAACAAGAAAAATAACCAAAACAATCAAAATAGAAACGACCAAAATCGTAATGACCAAAACAGAAATAATCAAAATCGTAACGACCAAAATCGCAATGACCAAAATCGTAACGACCAAAACAAAAAAGATAACAAGTAATCTTTTAAAAAACACAGCCGTCCGAAAGGACGTCTGTTATTTTTAAGGCATACTGTAAGGGAAATAAATATTTTCAAGGTTTTCTTCTTTGTGTGAGTAATACATAGCGGTGTATTCACCTTTATTTTCTTTATACTTATTCGCCAAACCTAAATATTCATTTTGCGGCACTAAACAAACTTTTCCTTCTTGATTAGAAGCCTTTATCTTTTTAAAACCTAATTTTTGATAATATCCAATAATTTCCTCATTAACAGGTCGCAGTATTAAAATCTTTTCTTTATTTTCTTGCTTGATTTTTTCAATAAGTTTTTTGGCATATCCGTTTCCTCTATACTCTGGGGCAGTAACCACAGCAAAAATATAAAGCGCTTCCCTTTTTTCAAGAGTACAAGGCAAAGCAAATAAAAGCGAAGTTATTTTTCCATTTTCCTCTAAATATTTACAATATTTAAAACAATTTCCAAACAAGTCATTTTCAAACCCGTTATCTTCCTCACCAAAAGTTTCATTATAAATTTGTTTTAAACGTTCTTTTTTAGGTACACAATAATATTTTTCAAGAAGAATTGTAGGTTTGTAAGAAAGTTTTGCTTTGCGTAACCCCTCAAGTCCCATATCATCTTCACGGTTTATATACTTATACTCACCTAATGTTTTTGCAAACTCATTATTAATAACCGCATAAGCCTCGGGAAAATCGGGTAACGCTTTTTCAATATTTATATCAAAAATTTCCTCATTTATAGGCGAACCCAAAGTAAAAGCAACCATTTCACCATCAACATATATAGCGCCACCTTTGATTTTCAAAACCCCAAAATTATCTAAAATTATGCTTATTCCCTTTTTTTCACATTCCATATACCTGTTCGATTTTTCCGAATTTTGTTTGTACCATTTTTCAGCACAATCTAAAACTAAAGGAATGTCTTTTTCGGTTATTTCTTTAAATTCCCAATTATATTTTTTCGAAAAAGCAGAAATATGATTTCGCTTACTATGATACTTTTTGCCGTTAAGGTTTGCTAAATCCTCTTGTAAATAAATGTAATCAAAAGCATCTCTTTCGGGAACTAACTCATAATCGTTTACAAAAGTTTCGGCAAACTCATCAAAACGGTCTCCCCTTTGAACCCAAAGTGGCGGATTTTCCTTTTTAGTATATTCCCTTAAAAGTTTCATTCCTCGTTTTAAATTATCCCCTAAAGGTAAACGAAAGGTTTCTTCTTTTCCTTCTCCTG
The DNA here is from genome assembly GCA_045587685.1 of Acutalibacteraceae bacterium. Taxonomy (GTDB): domain Bacteria; phylum Bacillota; class Clostridia; order Oscillospirales; family Acutalibacteraceae; genus UBA737. Next base: position 2,833 of record JAZNCS010000007.1, on the reverse strand, counting down.
ATTTTATAAAAAGTTGATTTTCACAAAGCGCAAACATATTATTATATGCGCATTGCCAAACCAATAAATTTACAAAATTGTTTTCACAAGAAAATTTACCAGTTAACGAAGTGTATTTTTTAATTGTTTCGATGTCTTTAATTTCTATTTTTTTAAATTCTAACATAAAACTCACTTTTATTAGATTTAAAGCGTGTCATATCGACACGCTTTATTTATTAAAATTATTGCGGTTTGCTTTGGGTACTTGATGTTGTTGAAGAGGTTGTCGAAGCTGTTTCCTCTTCTTTCTTCAAATCAGGTAAAATATCCTCTGTTGGAGTTTGTAACGCAGCACCGGCGTGTGTAGTACAAGTACCTGGTACGTTACTGCGTTTATACCAACCAACCGCCTTTGAAGGACAAGCTGAAGTAGCAAGTTTTCCACTTGAAGTACAGTAATATCTCTTTACTGCATACTCACTCACAGGGAATTCTTTTGCTTTAAGCGAAGAGTGTACTTGGGACATTACACTTCCCCAAAGTTTCATTGCAAGAGAAGTATTTGCCGAAGGCATATTTTGTAATGTCTTATAACCACACCAACTTGAAGCCACATAGTAAGGTGAACCACCAACAAACCACTTATCGCTTGAAGCGTTAGTTGTACCCGTTTTACCAAATAAGCGCATATGCGGAACATAGGCTTGTGCCGACCTACCTGTACCACTACCGCCATAAATTACAGTTTGCAAAAGTTTATTCATAACAGTTGCGGTGTCTTCACTAATAGCAGCAATAGCTTTTGAATTTTCTTTTAAAATGGTTTTACCTTGTTGGTCGGTAACTTTTTCATATAATGTTGGTTCATAATAATAACCACCATTACCGAATATTGCATACGCCGCAGCCGATTGCATCGTTGTAACGCCGCCATTAGTACCGCCCATTCCTAAAGGCGCAAGATCTTTATCGGCGTTTGTAAGATTTTTAAGTCCTATCTTTTCAGTAGCAAATTTATATAAAATTTCAGGTTTGATTTTATTTACCAAACTTACAGGAATAGTATTAAGCGAACGTTCTAAAGCGTTTTGTATCGTCACATTACCCGAAAAATTACCATTAGCGTTCTTCGGATACCAATTTTTATACATAGTTTTAGTATCGTTCATTATTGTCGAATAAGTGATTACATCATCTTCAATTGCAGGTGCATAAACTGCAAGTGGTTTTATTGAAGAACCAGGCTGACGAACAGCATCTGTAGCAGCATTGAAAGCACGATTAGAGGTCTTCTCCCCTAAATTACCAACTATTGCTTTTACATGTCCCTCATAGTCCATTACGGTTATAGCGCCCATTAATGGGTCACCTTTTGCACTCGGAACTGCCGTTTTTCCCGCCTCTACATAAGCTTTTTCGGCTACCTCTTGAATTTTAGGGTCTAAGGTTGCATAAATTTTGTAACCGCCGTTATAAAACAAACTATCGGCATAAGATTTATCGTAACCGTATTTATCAGCAAGGTCACTTGAAACCTGTTCAATCAAAGCATCAATAAAATACGAATTTATTTCGTTTTGATTTAACACTTTACTATTTGCTGTAATCTTTAGTTTTTGAGATTTTGCTTCTTCATATTCGCTTTTTGTAATATAACCTTGTTCGTACATTTGGTAAAGAACGGTGTTACGGCGGTCTTCGTTGTTTTTAGGATAAGTGTCCGGCGCATAATAAACAGGGCTTTTTGCGATTGCCGCCAAAGCCGCACACTCAGTTAAATTAAGGTCGTTTACATTCTTACCAAAATAGTAGTTAGAAGCAACCTCTACACCATAAGTACCGTGTCCCATAGCGATTGTATTAAGATAACATTCTAATATAATATCCTTTGAATAATTGCTTTCAAGGTACCTTGCGCGCATTATTTCCCTTACTTTACGGCTAGGCTTTTGAGAACTATCACCCGTTAGGTTTTTAACTAACTGTTGAGTTATTGTTGAACCACCTTGATTAGAAGAATAAAAATGGAAAAACAAATTCGCAAAAGCGGATATTGTACGCTTCCAGTCAACACCATCGTGCTCAAAGAAACGTTTATCTTCAATAGCCACAAAAGCATCAGCCAACTGTTGCGGAATACCTTCGTAATTTTTGTCTTTATTTTCAATAGCAACTCTATCGTAACTACGCCAAATACGGTTATATTGACCGTGAACACGGCGATATTCAACATAATTACCCTTGCTATCCTTAACATACACAGTAGTAGTTAAATTAAGTTCGAGATTATTAAGGTCTTGCGGCATAGTAGAATCTACCATAGTAAAAGCATACAAAATAAAAGAGCCTACAACGATACTAACGCTTATAACCCCAACTAAAAATACGGTTAAAAACGCCTTTATCAATTTTTGCTTTCTTGTTATCTTGGCTCTTTTTTGTTCTCTTATAAATCTTTTTCTATCAGATTCCGCTTGAGAAGAAAAATCGCTTAAATTAAAACTCTCAAACTCGGACTCACTATTATTGTTATTAGCATAACTAAATAACTCTTGACTATTGTCATCATCGTTATTATTAAAACCACTGTTGCTAAATAAATCTCTATCGTCCATAAAAATCTCCGTTCTGCCGCAAAATTATTATAAACATATATAAATATTTTAACATAATTTTTTTCCAAAATCAATATTTACAAAAAATTCTTAATTTCTTATTTACTAAATCTTTAAAATATATTATAATAAACTCACAATGATGTATACCATTTCGAAGGAGGTTTTGAAAATGGAATTAAATTCTAAAAATATTAAAAAAATACTGCTTATAATTTTGTTAGGCTCAATTATTT
>JAZNCS010000006.1:0-7030 GCA_045587685.1 Acutalibacteraceae bacterium | reverse complement strand
AAACGTTGTGAGAATTTAATGTTTATTCAACAAGATATTTCTATGCAGAAAAATACAAATAAAATAGAGCAGACTTTTAAAGTTATTATTGATGCGAAAGAAAGAAATTCCTATATAGGACGTACAGAATACGATTCTCCAGAGGTGGATAATACTGTGATAATTTCTTCAAAAAATGGTATAATAATCTAAAAATATTATTGAGGTATTGATTTATGAACACAAAAAACATTGTTATAACTTCTGATAGCACTACTGACCTCTCGTTAGAACTTAGAGAACGCTATAACATTTCGGTTTTACCTTTAGGTGTAACTTTAGGTGATAAAACCTATTTTGACGGGGTTGATATTACTCCTGATGATATTTACGATTATCATAAAAAAACTGGAACTTTACCAAAAACTACCGCCGCTAATGTTGGCGACTGTTTGGATTTCTTTAAAAAATTTGCCGATGAAGGCAAAACCGTTATTCACTTTACTTTAAGTTCAGAAATGTCTTCTACTTATAGTAACGCTTGTTTAGCTGCAAGTGAATTTGATAATGTTTATGTTATTAACACCAAAAACCTTTCTACAGGTGGCGGACTTTTAGTTGTTGCTGCTGCTGAAATGTTAAATAGCGGTATGGAAGCTAAACAAATAGTTGAAGAAGTTGAAAAGTTAGTTTCAAAGGTTGACGCTTCTTTTGTTATTGATAATCTTGAATATTTACACAAAGGCGGCAGATGTTCCGCACTTGCTATGCTTGGCGCTAATCTATTAAAACTCAAACCTTGTATTGAAGTTAAAAACGGCAGTATGGGCGTTGGCAAAAAGTATCGTGGCAAATTTAGCGAAGTTCTTAAACAATATACTGCTGAACGTATTGGTGACGCTTCCGATATAGACCTTGACCGTGTTTTTGTAACCCACGCAGGTTGCGATATGAATATTGTTAACGATATTGTTAAACAAGTTAAAGAGGCTCTCCCCTTTAAAGAAGTATTCGTATCAAGAGCAGGTTGTACAATTTCCGCACACTGCGGTGCTGATACTTTAGGCGTACTCTTTATTAGAAAGTCACCTATTGAATAATTAAGCATAATATGTAGCAGGGGTTTAAAAGGATATCCTGCATATTCGGCGACAGATTTTTAAAACTGTCTATAAATTACCGATTTACCCCTTTATATATAAAAGCCGTCCTCTTCGGGACGGCTTTTGCTATTCTTTGATTTTATCTAATGCGCCTTTTTCAAGTCTAGAAACCTGTGCTTGAGAAATCCCAATTTCGTGCGATACTTCCATTTGTGTTTTACCCTGCATAAAGCGTAAAGACAAAATATGCTTTTCACGTTTACTTAAATTTTTTATTGCTTCTTTAAAAGCTATCTCATCCAACCAATTTTTATCATCATTGTTGTCTCCAACTTGATCTAAAACATATATCGTATCTCCGCCATCCGAATAAACAGGCTCATATAACGAAACAGGACTAATTATACTTTCCAAAGCTATTACAACATCTTCAACAGGTATTTCTAATTTAGTAGCAATTTCTTCTACTGTTGGCTCTTCCCCACGTTCGCGTAACAACATTTCTTTAACCTGCATTGCTTTATATGCAGTATCCTTTATTGAACGGCTAACTCTTATGGAGTTATTGTCCCTTAAATGCCTTCTAATTTCGCCAATTATCATTGGAACTGCATAAGTGGAAAATCTTACATTTTGTGTAATATCAAAATTGTCTATAGATTTAATAAGACCAATACACCCAACTTGAAACAAGTCGTCCAAATTTTCGCCTCTACCAACAAAACGTTGTATAACACTTAATACAAGCCTTAAATTTCCATTTATTAGTTCTTCCCTTGCGCTAACACTTCCGTTTTTTACTTTTTTCAAAAGTTCTTCTTTTTCTTTTTCCTTTAAAAGCGGCAATTTCGAGGTGTCAACCCCACAAATAGAAACCTTGTTATTAAACATAGCGGCAACCTCCTAAATACATTAAGAGTATTACCGCCATACATTACTAATAATCTAAAAATAAATTTTTTGTTTCGACATATTTCACTTGAATTTTAAAAACCAACCCTACTTTTTTGTAGGGTTGGTTTAATTAGTTAAGTTTAAATTTATTTAAGACCTAAATTTTCTAAAAATTCTTTCATTTCTTCAGCTTTTGATTTATTTAAGTTTTTATTAACAGATAATTCTCTTTTAACCGTTTTTGCGATTTTAGGATCTAACAGTTTAAACCACCTTTTTATTTGAGCAAAAGGAATTAACCAACGGTGTTTTTTTATTATTGGATAATCATATTTTAGTATCTCATAAGGAGCAAATATCCTATAGAATATATAACCAAAACGGCCTCCGTGACTTTTTTGCTCAAGCGCAACACGATTATCTGTTGAGCCATACACGCCGCCGCGCAACAAAAAGTCTTCCATTTGACACGTAAATTTATCAGCTTCAATACCTTCAAACCACACTTTACTTAACCTTCTTGCAATATTTGCAAATTCAAGTAAATCACCTATCGAAAGTATAACATCGCGTTTGTCTTTATCAACATTTTCAATATTATCTAATATCCACAAATCAATAAGTGGTCGAATACCGCATCCGCCGCTTTTAAAATGTTTTGCCATATGCGCAATATGAAAGAAATAAAAAAACGAATCAGTCATTTTGTAACAAAACTTTGTATTTTCGCACAGTAAAACATTTTCCCAAACTGACGATAACATATCTATAGCATTATTTGCTATACCGTTAGCCATTAAATTGAAATGGAGTTCTATATGTGTGCCATTTTGAGTATATAAAGAAACATCGTAAAAGCCACGTTTTTTTATAGTATAACTCTTATTATTTTCCAAATAATAAATGGCTTTTTCTAAGTCTTCTTGATGGACTAAAACATCAATATCGCAACTTGTTCTCATCCAATCCTTAGGATAATGATTTCGTATCACCGAGCCTTTTAACGGGATAAAAGGGATTTCAGCTTTTTCAAGCGCATTGCAAAGAATCTTGAAATCGTATTTAATTTTTTCCGAACGATACACCGCTTTAAAAATTTCTTCTTCAATATGACTTTTTTCTTTAGAAATAAGGTCATTTTGTTTTAATCCAAAAACTAATAAATGAGCTATATCATGCCTGATTGCCAAGTTCAATAAATTTTCAAGCATATTAGATGAAAAACTATTTTTTTCTTCTGCTGTTAATTCGGTTCCGCAGATCGCAGAACGAATTAGTGAGAAAAATAATTTAATTGTCCGTTGATCCACGTTAACCCTCCTTTAAATACTTAATCGCTAATACCTTTATATTGAGATTTTACATTTTCATAACTTTCTAAATTGCCTATATCATATCGTTTACCGGGCATTTCCATTGAATGAACCGAAGTTTTAGTGCAAAGCCAAGCAATATAACTACCAGGTGCATCTGTACCACAACCGCTTTCAATACCTTTTTTAACTAATTTTAGATCCTCTTTAGTATAATAATAAAATGGAGGACAGCACCAATGTGTCGCAGGTGTTGGCGATTTTTCGGTCATATTCAAAATTTTATCTTCACTATCAATTGTAACTACACCTGTTTTTAATAACTTGTTATAATCCGATTCATAATAACGCATAACACATGATGTTTGTTTTATTTTAGCATATTCAATAAATTTAGTCAAACTAAAATCAAGAACATTGTCCCCTGCAATAACCAACATATCGTCATTTAAATCGAGTTTTTCTATAGCAAATTGAATATCTTTAACCGCACCAAGACGAGTTTCATTTGAAACAGTTCCGTCATCAATAACAGTGATTTTTTGTTGTTTTGTTTTTGCCCATTCTTCAAAATGACAAGCAAATTTATGATTAGATATAACAATATACTCATCAACTAATTTAGATGTATCAATATCATCAACAAGCCAATCAAGAATGGTTTTTTCACCAACTTTTAAAAGTGGTTTTGGGAAATTTTCCGTTAAAGGATAAAGGCGTGTGGCATACCCTGCCGCCAAAATCATACATTTCATAAATTCACTCCGTTCGCAGTTTCACAAATATGTGCGGAATATTTGCCCTCAAGATGCGGAAATGCTTTTAAATATTCCTTTGTTACGGTCTCAACAATCTCTTCCTCATAATCGGGATTAATAATTGCAAGACAACATCCTTTAAAACCAGCACCTGAAAATCGACCGCCGTATATACCTTTTGTTTTAGTCATAATCTCATATAGTTTAATCAGTTCAGGCGAACCCGTTTCCCAATTATGAATTGAGCTATATCCGCTTTCAAAAGAAAGTCTACCATATTCCTCAATATCACCATTACGCCACGCTTCAGCGCCTTTTTCCACACGATCGAACTCAGAATACCAATGTTCAGCGCGTTTTCTAAAGTTTTCAGGAAGTTTATCTTTAAATTTTTCAAAAACTTCGACTGGAACATCACGAAGATTAGTATCTTCAAACTTCCCGTATTCAATACCCGCATACGCCTTAAGTGCATAAGCTGCACTTCTGCATTCGTCAACGCGCATATTGAATGCTGACCCTGCAAGGCTGCGCTCCAACCCACTAAAGAAAATAACAAATTTATATGGTTTCATTTTTTTAGATTGAGGAATAAGTTCGTATGTATCATCTTTTAAATCCATATAAAGCAAATGATTTTTTTTACAATATACTTCACAAGATTGGTCAAGTTTACCCGAAGCCACTCCAACATATTTATTTTCGGCTTCTTTAGAAATTGAAATCAATTCTTGCGGCGTTAAAGCAATACCATTCATTATGCAAAGAGCAGATAAAAAAGTTATAATAACCGCCGCCGATGAAGAAAGACCTCCTATTGGCAACTCGCCATCAATAACAGCACAAAGTCCACGACGAAGCGGATAACGCTTATTAAGTGCAATAGTCGCACCGCGAAGATGATCCGCCCAATCTTCTTGCTTTTCGGGAGTTGAAAAAACATGCCACTGTGCTCTCTTATCAAACTGCAAAGACTGAATCTCTATTACACCATTTTCCTTAGGACCGTAAGCAATATGAATACCTTTATCAATAGCAAATCCTGTAATCTTGCCAAGTTGATGGTCAACATGTGCACCAACAGGACAAACACGATACGGCGTAAATGCATTGTATTGTGGCGCCTTTTTATAAATTTGTTCAAAAGCTTGGTATGCAGTCATAATATCCTCCCTAATCTCTAAATATAGATCACATGTATTAAAAATTCAATATATATTCATTATCTTTATTAGCAGATAGTTTAAACCTTTTCAAGAATACTATTAACTGCTATTTTTATTTACCTTTACTTCTTTTTCAAATTTTTGTGTATGCACATTTAATACATACGAGTATTACTCAAAGTTAACTTTATATGCAAAAAATTATTTATTTTGATAAAATTCGTGATACCACTCCGAGAATTTACGAAGTCCCTCACGAAGTGATGTAGATGGTTTAAATCCAAAATCGCGTTCTAATGCCGATGTGTCAGCAAATGTAATCGGAACATCACCCGGTTGCATAGGAACCAACTTTTTATGTGCCTCAAAATCATAATTTTCAGGCAATACTTTTGCACGTGTTAATTCCTCTTGCAAAATCGTAACAAAATCTAATAAATTTTCAGGACTATTGTTACCTATATTATAAACAGCATACGGTGGCAAAGGAAGTCCATCTTCCCCTGTTTGCTTTTCAGGTGCATGCTGCATCACGCGTTTAACACCCTCTACAATATCATCAACATAAGTAAAATCACGTTTGCAATTACCATAGTTGAATATTTCAATAGTTTCACCCTTAAGCAATTTGTTTGTAAATCCAAAATATGCCATATCAGGACGTCCCGCAGGGCCGTAAACTGTAAAGAAACGTAATCCCGTAGATGGAATATTATAAAGTTTAGAATAAGCATGTGCTAACAATTCATTACTCTTTTTAGTTGCTGCATAAAGTGAAACAGGATTGTCCACCTTATCATCTGTACTATACGGGATTTTTTTATTTGAACCGTAAACCGAAGATGAAGAAGCATATACCAAATGCTCTATAGGATAATCAGTTTTCATAGTAGCGCGACAAGCTTCAAGTATATTATAAAATCCTATTATGTTTGCCTCTATATATACATCGGGATTAGTAATTGAATATCTAACACCTGCTTGAGCTGCAAGATTAACAACAACTGAAAAATGATATTTTCTAAAAAGATTGTCAATTAATTCTCTATCAGCTATATTCCCTTTTATAAACTCCCATTTACAATCAGGATGTTCAGCTGCTAAAGACTCAATTTGAGTAAGACGATATTCTTTTAAAGATACATCATAATAGTCATTCATATTATCAAGACCGACAATATGAACGCTAGGTACAGTGCGAATAAGTTCCATCACAAGATTAGAACCAATAAAACCAGCAGCACCGGTAATCAATACTGTTTTATTTTCAAAATCAACATTAGAAATTAACATATATTCTCCCTATAATTAACTATTTTCCAAAATATCTGCAATACGCTTAGAAGCAAGTCCGTCACCATAAGGATTACTAGCCTTTGACATCGCATCATATGCTTCTTTGCTTTCAAGAAGCAATTTAAAGTTTTCATATATAATCTGCTCATCTGTTCCAACCAATTTTAAAGTTCCTGCCTTAATGCCTTCAGGACGTTCAGTTGTATCACGCATAACGAGTACAGGTTTTCCGAGAGATGGGGCTTCTTCTTGTATTCCACCACTATCGGTCAAAATCATAAAGCTTCGCGAAAGGAAATTGTGAAAATCCAAAACTTCAAGTGCCGCCAACAATAAGGCCGATTGAACCTGCCCATATATAAGCCGAAAACTTGTTTCTTTTGTAAGTGCGGCGGTCAGCATCAATAATAGAACCGATGAGCGGGTCATTGATAGCATCCCATACCTGAACTATAATAAGCAATAACGCATACCACAAGTCCATCTTCATAAACTGTGTCCAGAAAATTGCCATTGTGCCT
>JAZNCS010000005.1:0-13842 GCA_045587685.1 Acutalibacteraceae bacterium | reverse complement strand
TGTGTATAATTGTATTATACGAAGGAGGCGGTATAAATGCTTAGTAAATTAATGAAAATTACATCTTTGATTTTAGTAGTTTTAATGTTATCTGCTTGTACCGCTACGCCCGCCGCTATTAATGTTAAGCCGCAAGTTAATGTTGAATCATTAACAAATAAATCGGTTGATGACAAGGTGTTACATTCAAGATTCTTAAATATGCTTAATCATAATTATGTTTACAATGATGATTTTTATTTTGATGATGAATTAATTAATAATTCAATTATCGCGTTACTTCACTTAAGAGATACTGAAAATGATTCTTATATAAATTCTGCTTATGTTAGCGATTATATTTTTAATATGTATGGCAAAATTTATAAAGATTATTCATTTTTAAATACCGATTTCCCACAAATTGAAGGTTTTGTTTTTATTTTACCTCGTGGATATACTGAATATGAACATTCAATCGTTTCTGTAGAAAAAAATCTTGATAACAGTTACACTGTTGTTACCAATATTACTTATGAAACACACGATGGTGATGTTGTAACCGAAAAAGCAACAACATTGTTTATTGAAAACAACGAATCTGTATTTGGATTTAATATTTTATATTCAGATATAGAAGAAGTTGCTTTAGATGTAACAGTTTGTTAAAAATAAAAAATTGCAGAGTAGATATTCGAGCGTTAAGTGCTGTTGGGACGGGGAGTTGCCCGATGGACGAAGGTTTTTTTCCTACGGTTTGATTATCGCATCCCGCTGCCGTATAATTAAGAGTATTCCTCCTATTATTCGGAAAACGGGTAATAGGAGGTTTTAATTTTGAAAAACAAATATTTATTTAAAATTGTATTAACATCATTACTTATTGCTTTAAATGTAATAATGGAACGCTTTGTTTCTTATAATGTGTGGAATATGAGCATTGGCTTTTCATTTATTACAATAGTATTTGCTGCCGTTTTTTTAGGTATCCCTTATGCTGTTGCAGTTGGAACATTTGGTGATATTATTGGCGCTTTACTTTTTCCGTTTGGTACATATTTCTTTGGTTTCACACTTACAAACATTTTAATGGCATTTACAACCGGTATTTTTCTTTATAAAAAGGTTACTATTCTTAATACACTGCTTTCTGTTTTTATTAAAAAAATTGCATTTACGGTATTGCTTAACAGTGTTTGGATAGCTATTCTTTATCGCGGTGGTATTGATGCTTTAGGTGCTGTTGCAATAAGTCGAATTCCAATGGCGGTTGTAACATTTTTGGTTGAAGTTATAATTACCTATATATTATTTAACAGTAAAAGCAAATTGTATCACGCAATTAAAAAATTGATTTAATAAAAAATGTCCTTATGGAATTACATAAGGACATTTTTTTAATTTTGCTTAATTAAATCTTTAACAACTTCACTTGCTATTAATAGACCTGCAGATGATGGCACAAAAGAGCAAGAAGCCGGTATTTGTGTTTTTAAAACAGGAAGTTCTTTTGAATATACAACCTTTAGTTTTTTAACGCCGCGTTTTTTAAGTTCATAACGCATAACACGAGCTAACGGACAAACTGAAGTTTTGTAAATATCAGAAACTTCAAATTTATTAGGACAAAGTTTATTACCTGTACCCATTGAAGAAATTATCGGAACGTTTTCGCTTTGTGATTTTAAAACAAGTTCTATTTTAGAAGAAACAGTATCTATTGCATCAACAACATAATCATACTTTGAAAATTGGAATTCTTTAGAATTTTCAGCTGTAAAAAATATGTTGTAGCAGTTAACAACACAATCAGGATTGATATCTAAAATACGCTCTTTAGCAACTTCTACCTTTGCTTTGCCTACTGTTTTATGTGTAGCAATAATTTGTCGGTTAATATTTGAAAGAGAAACGGTATCGTTATCAAATAAATCAATAAACCCAACACCGCTACGGGCCAAAGCCTCAACAACGTATCCACCAACGCCACCAATACCAAAAACTGCAACACGTGACAGTTGCAGTTTTTCTATTGCTTTCTCACCTAAAAGACAAGCAGTTCGTTCAAATTCTTGTTTCATTATTTAAAAGTAAAAACTTTTTTGAGTAATGGTTGTGCGCCTGTTTCAGGGTCGGCTTCCATTACCATAACATCTTTCATATATTCGTTCCACTTATCAACAACAGGGCTTTCGTTTTGAACTTTAGCAGCGTATTCAATTCCTTTTTCACACTCGTAATAACCAAACAATTCGTTACCAACGTTCCAAATTGTGTAGTTAACGATACCGGCATCTTCTAAAACTTGTTTCATTTCGGGCCATATTTCATCGTGTCTTTTGATATACTCATCAAGCATACCGTCTAAAACAATAGCTTTCCAAGCGTATTTTTCCATAATATAAACCTCCGATTTATTTTAGATGAATAAATCCATAACTAATTAATGTATTTATATATTTGCAAAGTCTTTCATACAAAGGATTAGCATCATCGCCAAATTTTTCGTGAACCTTTTTTCCTAAATCGAAAATGTTAGTTTTACCATCAATTAAAGGCCATAAGAAACTGCCCATTTCGTCAAGGTGAATATAACTTACTTTTGGTTTTTTAAGCAAAACTTGAGCAATTTTATTTGCAATTCCTTTGTTTTCGATTTCAAGGGTCACTTTTTCTTCTAAAATACTCCAAGCAATTTTAGAATTACGCACGGGATAAAGTTCTAACAAATTATCGCTTTTCTTTTTCATAATTATTTACTCTTCTTCCAAAGTGAGAATTTGAGTAATGTAAGAACGATAATACCAAATAATACAATGCCACCAACATTCATAAATGTAGCAGAAAGACCAAATTTAGCTGAAAGGTCAAGAACTTTATCTAAACCGAATACTGCAAGAAGTGCTAGTAAAATACCAACTAAACCTTCACCAGCAATCATACCTGAACAGAAGAGAACGCCATCATTAACGATTTTTTCTTTTTTGTCACTCTTAATCTTGTCGAGTGCAAGGCGAACTAAACCGCCAACCATGATACAAGCGTTTAATTGAACAGGTAAATAAATACCGATTGCAAATGGTAATACAGGAATACCGATAATTTCTACTACAATAGCAATAAATGCACCAATAAATACAAGTGTCCAAGGAAGATTACCTTCCATAACGCCTTCAATAATAAGTTTCATAAGGGTAGCTTGTGGAGCAGCAAGTTCGTTTGTACCAAAGCGCCAAGCACTATCTAACAAGTAGAGAGTACCGCCAATAGCGAGTGCGGAAGCAACAACGCCAACAATTTCACCAATTTGTTGCTTTTTAGGTGTTGCGCCTAAAATGTAACCTGTTTTCAAGTCTTGTGAAGTATCGCCTGAAATTGCGGCAACAATACAAATAATTGAACCAATAGCAATAGCACTGCACATACCATCAATACCGGTAGCACCCGTTGCCTTTAAAATTAAGGTAGCGATAAGTAATGTAGCAATAGCCATACCTGAAACAGGGTTATTACTGCTGCCTACTAAACCTACCATACGCGAAGAAACAGTTGCGAAGAAGAAACCAAAAATTACAATAATTGCTGCACCTAAAAGGCTAACAGGAATAGCAGGGATAAGCCAAACAACAATTGTTAAAATTACAATTGCAGCAATTACAACCTTTAAGTTAAGGTCTTTTGAAGTTCTATCATCAGAAACAACCTGACTACCTGAAATGCTCTTCATAGCGCCGCAAAAAGTTTTAATAATAAGTGGTAATGATTTAATCAAACTGATAATACCACCTGCAGCGAGTGCACCTGCGCCAATGTATCTAATATATGTTGACCAAATCGCACTTGCGCCACCTTCAGCAAAAATTTCACCAATAGGTGCAGTACCTGGGTAAAGTGTAATATTTTCGCCAAACAAAACGATAAGCGGAATAATTACAAGCCAACTTAAAACACCGCCGGCAAACATAAATGAAGAAATTTTAGCACCGCAAATGTAACCAACACTCATAACAGCGGGGTAAATTTGTGTACCGATAGCACCGGCAAAACCTTTAACAGTTAATGTGATTTCACTAGCAACTACCTTTAAACCGTCAATTATAAACTTGAAGAATGCGGCAAATCCCATACCTGCAAAAACGGTTGAAGCGTTTGCGCCGCCTTTTTCACCTGCAAGTAAAACTTCAGCACAAGAGGTTCCTTCAGGATAGGGAAGAATTCCGTGTTCTTTAACGATAAGTGCGTTTCTTAACGGAACCATAAAGAATACACCAAGTAAACCACCAATTAAAGCAATTAAGGTGATTTCCAAAAGACTTGGTTTACCTGATTTACCTTCGGCTGCCCATAAGAATAATGTAGGTAATGTGAAAATAGCACCTGCAGCTAACGATTCACCTGCAGAACCAATAGTTTGAACAATGTTACTTTCCAAAATTGAGTTTTTGCGCATAATTACGCGAATAACACCCATTGCAATAACTGCCGCGGGTATTGAAGCGGATACGGTCATACCAACACGTAATCCTAAATAAGCATTTGCTGCGCCAAATACAACTGCTAAAATTACACCTATAATCATAGAAGTTACTGTGATTTCAGGGGTGATTTTTTCAGCAGGAACATAAGGTTTAAATTCCTTGTTTTCCATAATATCCTCCAAAAATTAAATATCTTATTAATAATAACAAAAATTGTTCTTTTAAGCAACAGTTATTTACATTTAATAAGCAAATTACAAAGAATAGTAAAAATATTTTCTGTTGAAGAAATACTTAACCTTTCGTTGAATGAGTGAATATCGTACATATTTGGGCCTATTGAAATACAATCAATATCTTTGATTTTTGAGGAAAATACTGCGCATTCAAGCCCGGCGTGTACTGCAATAACATTAGGTTTTTTACCATTTACTTCATAGAATGTTTCGGTATAAATTTTTTGTAAATTTGAGTTATAAATAAATTCCCAAGGTGAATATCTACCTGAAATATCAAATGAACAATTATTATATATTGCGAATTTGCACATTTTGTCTTCTAATGCGCAAAGTGCGGTTTCTTTGTTGCTTCTTAAAGCATAATTAAAAATAATGTTATCATCATTGGTTTCAACAATTCCTAAATTAAGAGAAGTTTCAACCAAATTTTCTATTTGAACACTCATATCAAGAACACCGTTTGGTGTTAATAAAAGCATAAATAGAATTTTTTCTTTTGAATCTTTTTCTAAAACTTCTTGTTCAGAATTTTCACTAAAGGAAAGTGTAATATCACAGTTTGGCTCACGTGGGGTGATCTCTTCTAAAATTTTAAGTTTGTAAGTTTCAAAAATATTTGAAAATGTTTGAGTATCAGCTACCAATAGTTCGGCTTTTGAATTTGAGGGAATAACATTTTTCTTTGTTCCGCCGTTAATACTAATGATTTCAAAATTAACCTTTTCGTATACGTGGTTTAAAATTCTACCGAGTAAAATGTTTGAATTGATTCTACCTTTGTGAATTTCAACACCCGAATGTCCGCCTAAAAGATCTTTAATTTCAATAGTTACTTTTGTGCCGCTTGAAGTTATTTTATTTGTTGGTATTTTGATTTCAAAATCGCTACCACCCGCACAAGAAACAGTTAAATTATCAGCTTTTCCGGAGTCTATATTTATCATTTTTTTAGCTTTTAAAAATGAACAATCAAGCGCAGTAGCACCAATCATACCGATTTCTTCATCAGTAGTAAATACCGCTTCAATAGGTGGGTGCGGAATATCATCACTTGCTAAAATTGTCATAATCATAGCAACAGCAATTCCGTTGTCTGCGCCGAGGGTTGTTCCGTTTGCCTTTAAAAAATCACCATCTTTAAAAACTTCAATAGGGTCTTTTTCAAAGTCAATTTGTTTTTCTTCGGTTTTTTGGCAAACCATATCAATGTGACCTTGTAAAATTATAGGCTCTGAGTCTTCAAAACCGCTTGTACCATCTTTGAAAATAATTACATTGTTAGCATCATCTCTAACAAATTTTAGGTTATTATTTTTTGCAAATTCAACACAAAATTCACTGATTTTTTCCATATTTCCTGAACCGTGGGGAATATTACATATTTCATTAAAATATTCGAAGATTTTTTTGCTGTTAATAGTCATATTAGTTACCTCAAAAAATATATTATTCACTATAAAATTTTATAAAAAATTTTACTAAATGTCAATATATAAATGATCGAATATTCTTAATATATTTATTAAATATATTTGCTTATAATTAAATTTGTGGTATAATAATAAAAAAGTGTTAAAAAGAGGTGTGAGTATGGATAAAATTGAAGAAAACAATATTATCACAGAACAAAAGACTAAAAAAATTGTTTGGAAAGTGCTTTTGATATTTACACTTGCTATTATTTTCATTTGCGGAGTTGTGTTTTTATTTAATTATGATATAGCGTATGATGACAATTCGGGTGCTGGTTGGTTACCACCAAGTTTCAGCGTGATTTTTTTATACTTTATATTTTCAGTTATATCTATAGTTGCGGCAATTATTTTAAAGATAGTATATAAAAAACGGGTAAGTATTATTTCGTTATTAGCAGTTGCAATTATTATGCCAATTATATGCTATAAATTTAATTACAACACACTTAAAAAAGACGGAGCGCTATATCCGTTAGTCGACGAGGGCGGAATATTCCACTTTATTGCTATCAAAGACTTTAATTTTGACGGAATGAATGATGAACGATATCATATTTTGTATGATGAGCGACGAGATTCAGCCCGTTATGGAGGCCATTTTAATGATAAAATCATAGATTATATCGATACGGTTGCAATAGGAACCGGCCCTGCATTAAACGCCTCTTGCTCTTATGATTGGGAAGAAAAGGTTATTGAGTTGCTTTTGAATAGAGATAACATAGTATATAAGGAGATTATTGTTACGGTAGCCTTTCAAGAAGCATCGGTTGCAAATAGAACATCTTTTTACTTAAACAATTCAGAACTTATACCTGATGAAATAAGTGAAAAATCTGTCACTTTTATTTTCGATGCTGAAACTTGTGCTAATTGGCAAAGTGCATCAGAAGTGGAAATTATCGAAATTCCCTTTGAATATATAGTAATGGATTAATTAGAGTAAAAAATACATAAAATAATTGAAATTGAGAGGAGTGAGAACGTGCCTGACAAATTTATTTTACATTCAAATTACAAGCCAACCGGTGACCAACCACAAGCGATTGAAAAATTAAGCAAAGGCATTGAAAATGGCTTAAAAGAGCAGGTTTTGCTTGGTGTTACAGGCTCGGGTAAGACCTTTACAATGGCTAATATTATTGAAAAAGTAAACCGCCCGACACTCGTTCTTGCTCACAACAACACGCTCGCGGCACAGTTGTGTTCGGAGTTCAAAGAATTCTTCCCAGAAAATGCGGTGGAATATTTTGTTTCCTATTATGATTATTACCAACCCGAAGCGTATATTCCGGGTAGTGACACCTACATTGAAAAAGACAGTGCAATTAACGATGAAATTGACAAATTGCGCCACAGCGCAACTTGTGCTTTATCAGAACGCCGTGATGTAATTATTGTGGCTTCGGTTTCTTGCATATACTCACTCGGTAACCCGATTGATTATAGAAATATGGTTATTTCTTTGCGCGTTGGAAGCAGCAAAAGCCGTGATGCGCTTATTTCGAAATTAGTTGATTTGCAATACGAAAGAAATGATATTAATTTTGTAAGAAACAAGTTTAGAGTAAGGGGAGATACTGTAGAAATTTTCCCCGCATATTCGAGCGAAAACGCTGTGCGTGTTGAATTTTTTGGTGATGAGATTGACCGTATATGCGAAATTAACACCGTAACGGGCGAAGCAAAGGCTTTGCTTTCACATATTGCAATTTATCCTGCTTCGCACTATATCGTCCCGCAAGACAAATTAGAGGACGCTTTACAAGAGTTAAAAAACGAAATGGAAGAGCGTGTGCAATATTTTATTGGAAATGAGCAGTTAATTGAAGCGCAACGTATTCGCCAACGTATTGAATATGATATTGAAATGCTCCGCGAAATTGGTACTTGTAAAGGCATTGAAAATTATTCGCGTGTGTTATCTCGCCGTGCACCCGGTAGTGTGCCATCAACTTTGCTTGACTATTTCCCCGAAGATTT
This sequence comes from Acutalibacteraceae bacterium, assembly GCA_045587685.1. Classification (GTDB taxonomy): domain Bacteria; phylum Bacillota; class Clostridia; order Oscillospirales; family Acutalibacteraceae; genus UBA737. Next base: position 5,688 of record JAZNCS010000005.1, on the reverse strand, counting down.
TATACTTTTTGTTGATGAATCTCACGTTACATTACCGCAAGTTCGTGGTATGTTTGGCGGTGATAGAGCAAGAAAAGAAAATCTTGTAAATTATGGTTTCCGTTTACCTTCGGCTTTTGATAACCGCCCTTTGAATTTCGAGGAATTTTACAGCCATATTAATCAAGCAGTGTTTGTATCGGCTACACCTGCTGATTTTGAAAAAGAAAAAGCCGCACAAATTGTTGAGCAAGTAATAAGACCAACTGGTCTTTTAGACCCCGAAATTTCGGTTAGACCAAGCGAAGGACAAATTGATGATTTAATTAGTGAAATTAATGCAAGAATTGCTTTGAAAGAGCGTGTACTCGTTACAACACTTACTAAAAAAATGGCAGAAGATTTAACCGATTACTTGCAAAATATCGGCATTAAGGTTAAATATATGCATTATGATATTGATACTATTGAACGTATGCAAATTATACGCGATTTGCGCTTAGGGGAATTTGATGTTTTGGTTGGTATTAACCTTTTGCGCGAGGGTTTGGATATTCCCGAAGTATCTTTAGTTGCTATTTTAGATGCCGATAAGGAAGGTTTCTTGCGCAGTGAAACATCTTTAATACAAACTATTGGTAGAGCTGCTCGAAACGCTAACGGACAGGTTATTATGTACGCTGATAGTGTTACACGTTCAATGGAAAACGCAATCAACGAAACTGAACGCCGCCGCGCAAAGCAAATGGAGTATAACGCCAAAAATAACATTGTTCCTAAAACAATTTCTAAAGGTGTTCACGAGGTGCTCGAAATAGGCACAAAAATTAAAGACAAGCCTGTTTCTAAGATGAGTAGAGCAGAGCGCGAGGCGGAAATCAAACGCCTTACAAACGAAATGAAACAAGCGGCAAAGATACTTGAATTTGAACACGCCGCTTTCTTGCGTGATAAGATAAATAAATTAAGAGAGGGTAAATAATTGGCTATTGATAAAATTGTTATTAAGGGTGCAAATGAACATAACCTTAAAAATGTTGATTTAGAGATACCTCGTGATAAATTAATTGTTTTTACGGGGCTTTCGGGAAGCGGTAAATCTTCACTTGCTTTTGATACTATATATGCCGAGGGACAACGCCGCTACGTTGAATCCCTTTCTTCCTACGCGCGTCAGTTTTTAGGCCAAATGGAAAAACCAAATGTCGAAGTAATCGAAGGTCTTTCTCCCGCAATTTCTATTGACCAAAAAACAACCTCTAAAAACCCACGTTCAACCGTTGGTACTGTTACCGAAATTTACGATTATTTGCGACTTTTATATGCAAGAGTAGGTATTGCGCATTGTCCAATTTGCGGTAAAGAAATCACTCAACAAACTGTTGACCAAATTGTTGATGTTGTTATAAAATTAGAAGAGGGAAGTAAAATACAAATTCTTTCGCCCATTGTTAAAAACCGCAAAGGTGAACACGCAAAAGAACTTGATAATATTCGCAAACAAGGCTATGTAAGGGCTAGAATTGACGGCGAAATTAAAGACCTTTCCGAAGAAATTAAGTTAGAAAAAAATAAAAAACATTTTATTGAAGTTATTGTCGATAGATTAGTTATTAAAGAGGATATAATTTCACGTTTGAGTGATAGTATAGAAACCGCGACTGCACTTTCGGGCGGTTTGGTTTCGGTTGATGTTATAGGCGGGGAAGAACTACATTTTTCACAGACCTATGCTTGTGATGAGCACGGAGTTAGTATGCCCGAACTTACACCCGCAATGTTTTCTTTTAACAGTCCTTTTGGCGCTTGTCCTACCTGTACAGGTCTTGGAATTTTTATGAAGGTAAATCCTCAGCTTATAATAAACGATGAGGAAAAAAGTTTGTTAGAAGGTGCTATTCGAGCTTCAGGTTGGGGTGTTAATACTTGGTTTAATCCTGACTCTTCTTCTATTGCCGAAATGTATTATCGCGGTGTTGCCGAACATTACGGCTTTGATATTAATACACCTTTTAAGGATATACCCGATGATATTAAAAACATAATTTTCTACGGAACAAAGGGAGAAAAAATTAAACTTCGCCGAAATACTGATTACGGCGGAGGAGTATATTATGGTGAGTTTGAGGGTGTTATTAACAACCTTGAACGCCGTTATAAAACCACAACAAGCGATTATTCACGCAACGAAATTGAAAGTTATATGACTGAGTCGCCATGTTCTGACTGTTCGGGTGCAAGACTTAAACCCGAAATTTTAGCAGTTACTGTTGGTGGCAAAAATATTAAAGAATTTTGCGATATGTCGGTTGGCGCTGAACTTGAGTTTTTAGAAAGCATTACATTTTCTGAACGAGATAGCATTATTGCAAAACCAATTTTAAAAGAAATTAAGGAAAGACTAAATTTCCTTAACAGCGTCGGTCTTGATTATTTAAATTTATCGAGATCTTCGGGCACACTTTCAGGTGGAGAAAGCCAAAGAATTAGACTTGCTACTCAAATTGGTTCTTCACTAATGGGTGTATTATATATTCTTGATGAACCTAGCATTGGACTTCATCAACGCGACAATAATCGCTTAATTGAGACCTTAAAACACTTAAGAGATATAGGAAACACAGTAATTGTTGTTGAACATGATGAGGATACAATCCGTTCTGCCGACCATATTGTTGATGTAGGACCGGGTGCCGGTATTCACGGCGGAGAAATTGTATTTTCGGGTGATATGAAAAAACTTGAAAAATGTAAAAAATCCTTAACATCCGATTATTTATTTGGCAGAAAATCAATACCTGTTCCAAAAAATCGACGCAAAGGTAACGGTGAATTTTTGGAAGTTTTAGGTGCTAAAGAAAACAACCTTAAAAATGTTGATGTTAAAATTCCATTAGGCACATTTACTTGTGTAACAGGTGTTTCAGGTAGTGGCAAATCATCGCTTATAAACGATACTTTATTGGCGGTTTTAAGTAATAAACTAAACCACGCAAAAACCGTTTCGGGTGCACACAAAAAAGTTTTAGGTTATGAAAATCTTGATAAAGTAATTAGTATTGACCAAGCGCCTATTGGAAGAACTCCGCGTTCAAACCCCGCAACCTACACGGGTGTGTTTAATGATATTCGTGAACTTTTTGCTTCAACAAAAGAGGCTAAAATGCACGGATATAGCGCGGGTAGATTTTCCTTTAACGTTAAGGGTGGTCGATGCGAAGCCTGTCAAGGTGATGGTATTTTAAAGATTGAAATGCACTTTTTGCCTGATATTTATGTGCCTTGTGAGGTATGTGGTGGCAGTCGTTACAACCGTGAAACATTAAACATTAAATATAAAGGTAAAAATATTTACGATGTCCTTGAAATGACCGTTGAAGAGGGTATGAACTTCTTTGAGCATTTACCTAAAATTTATAGAAAACTTAAAACACTTTATGATGTAGGCCTTGGTTATATAAAAATTGGTCAACCTGCAACAACACTTTCGGGTGGTGAGGCGCAACGTGTAAAACTTGCTGCCGAACTTTCTAAAAGAAGTACAGGTAAAACTATTTATATTCTTGATGAACCTACAACAGGACTTCATACTGCCGATGTTCACAAGCTTATTGAAATTTTACAACGCTTTGTTGAGGCGGGTAATACAGTGCTTGTAATCGAGCATAATCTTGATGTTATTAAAACTGCGGATTATATTATTGACTTAGGACCTGAAGGCGGCGATAAAGGTGGTTTAGTCGTTGCTACCGGCACACCCGAAGAGGTTGCAAAGGTTAAAAAATCTTATACTGGATTATTTTTGAAAAATGTATTATAATTAACACATTGTTAATCAAAAATTTTTGTTTTATAATAAAATATACTTAAGGGGTGTGTGAAGTGTTTGGTTATATTCGTATTTGTAAGCCCGAATTAAAGATTAAAGAATATGAAACCTACAAAGCAATTTATTGTTCTCTTTGTAAAAATCTCGGAAAAAACTACAATATTTTCACACGCTTTACTTTAAGTTATGATTTTACTTTTTTAGCATTATTAGATTTAGCTTTAAAAGATGGTTTTGATTGTTTTGAAAAGAAACATTGCGTTTTTAATCCGTTTAAAAAGTGTGTTTTTTGTAAAAAAATTAACGATTTAGATATGTCAACTGCTGCGGCAATAATTATGACATATTATAAAATCAAAGATAATGTAATTGATGAAAAAGGTATTAAAAAAATCGGGTTTTATTTACTTTCGTTAATTTTTAAAAGTTCAAAAAACAAAGCGGCGAAAAAATTCCCCGAAATTGAAGAAATTGTTAGTGTATATATATCAAACCAAACAAAACTTGAAAAAGAGAATTCAAGCGAAATTGATATTGCTTGTGAACCTACTGCAACCGCACTATCAAAGTTGTTAATGTTGTGTCATTCTGACCAATCTCAAAAGCGTATTTTAGAGCGTTTGGGTTATTGTTTAGGTAGATATATATACTTGTTAGATGCCGCTTGTGACCTCCCGAATGACATAAAAAATAACTGTTATAACTGCCTAAAAAAATATGGCGAAAACGTTATAAAAGACAGGGTAGAAGGTCAACTATATTTTTGTGTTAATGAAGCCGCAAGAGCTTTCGAACTGTTAGATATTAAAAAATATAAAACGATTTTAGGAAATATTATATATTTAGGTCTTGAAGAAACATTTAAAAAGGAGCTTAAACTATGAAAGATCCGTATCAAATTTTAGGCGTTAATAAAAACGCAACCGAAGAAGAAATAAAAACCGCTTACAGAGAACTTGCGCGTAAATATCATCCTGATAATTATGTTGATAATCCGCTTTCTGATTTAGCGGATGAAAAAATGAAAGAAATTAACGATGCTTATGATGAAATTATAAATATGCGCAAAGGCGGCAAAAAGCAAAATAGTTCAAGTGGATATAATTCCCAAAATTCTGATTTCCCTGAAATTCGTTCTTTAATTAATGGCGGAAGATTAGAACAAGCACAAGAATTACTTGATGGCGTTCCTGTTTCTAATCGAAATGCTGAATGGTATTTTTTAAACGGTACAGTTCTTTATAGACGCGGTTGGTTTGACCAAGCGTATACAAGTTTTGCAACGGCTACTCGAATGGACCCTTCAAACGTTGAATACCGCAACGCTTTTATAAACGCACAAAGGCAAACGGGAAGACAGTATTCACCATATAGAACATACGGAAACCGCGGTGGTATGGACGCTTGTGACTGTTGTTCTAATCTTATATGCGCAGACTGTTGCTGCGAATGTATGGGCGGCGACTTAATTCCTTGTTGTTAATATGAAAAATACTAAGAAAATTACTTTGTGCGGTATATTTGTAGCCCTTTCGGTTGCAATTATGTTAGTTTCTTATTTTCCTTATTTAACATATTCGGTACCTGCGGTTGCAGGACTCTGCATTATGGTAATTGTAATTGAATATAATTGGAAATGGGCTTTTTTAGGCTATTTAGCATCGGCATTTTTAGTTTTTTTATTTGCCGAAACCGAAGCAAAACTCCTTTATGTATTTATTTTAGGGTATTATCCTATAGTGAAATTGTTAGTTGAAAAACTGAACAAACCAATTATTGAATGGTTAATTAAACTTATAATTTTTAATATTGGTTTAGTTTTAATTTATGGTTTGTTTTCAAATATTTTCGGAATTCAAAAAGAAGATTTTGATTTCTTT
>JAZNCS010000004.1:0-3954 GCA_045587685.1 Acutalibacteraceae bacterium | reverse complement strand
CAATGTAAATAAGAAAATAACTAATAACGATACAAAAGACAATGTGAAGGCCATACTTACTATATCAGGTCTTCTCAAAATAGTTGCATATACTATTATACAACATATTAAAACTTCTATAATAACAAAATAGTTATTTTTAAATTGTGAAATCAAACTTTTATCTGTAATCATTTTATACCCATAACTTCCTTGTAAACCGAAATATAACCTTCAAACATGTTTTTTCTATCATATTTTTGGGTGGCTTTTTGTGAAATTGAATTATCCTTTTTAGCTTCTAAGCGCTTTTTCAAAACTTCTTCTAAAGTATCAATATCTCCATAATCTACAAATTCACAATATTCATATATAGCTATTGTTTCAGGACCACCCGCTTTAAAACCTACAACCGGTGTTCCACAACAAAGACTTTCAGCAGCTACCATAGAAAAGGTTTCACGCTTACTTGTAACTATAGTTACATCAGCAGCAGAATAGTATTCTGCTAATTTTTTTTGATTTTCAACCCTACCTACATTTATAACATTTTTAGGCAAATTAGGATATTTTTCCCTGCTTCCTATGATAACAAAAACCTTGTCAGGCATACGTTTTGCTAATTCTAAAACATACCAACCGCCTTTTATATGACCAAATTCAGGTATAAAACTCGGTGTGACATACAAAACCATTTTTTTATTTTCTATATTAAGATTTTTCTTAACCTCATTTTGTGTTTGTGGTAAAAACACTTCAGTGTCCAACCCATTCATTACAACCCTGTGGTTTTTATCACCTAAAATAACCGAACCTTTTCCGCGTTGCATAAGCCAAGGTGAGACCGATGTAACAATTAAATTTTCGTTAAATCCTTCAAAAGCTTTTTTCATCTTTTTCCAAGATACCGCAGTGTTATCAAAAACAAAAGATTTAGTTTCTTTTTTAAAAACAGGACATTTTCCGCAACCCGTTTTATATTTTTCACACTCATACGCATGACCACAATTAGCAGTATGCATAAATTCAGCATGAAGTGTTAACACCGTTTTAATTTTACTTTTTTTAAGCCAAGTAATAAAGCGGTATATATTTACAAAATAACCATTAATGCAGTGTATGTGAACAATATCCGGCTTTTCTTTTTTAATTATATTAATAAGTTTATTAGTAGAAAAGAAACATCCACCATACATTACACCTGTAAAACGAGTTAAAAAATTATTGAATTTAGAATATAGTTCACCACAAGTTTTATATACATTTTGTTCATTTGTTTTGGAAAATCTACCATAGCAAACTACCGATTCATACCCATTACCCAAAAGTTCAGTATGAACATCATATACTATCTTCCCTGTGCTTCCTGTTTTGTAAACACAATTCACTTGAAGTACTTTCATTTAAATCTCCATTAAAACTAATCTTTTTTGTTTCTTTGTAACAAGCCCTTGAATATACCTATAGTTGCTTTCAAAACTTCTCTATTAGTTATCCAATATAAAACAAACGAAACTATTGTTAAAGCAACAACTATAACTATTCCCCAAAAAACAAATTCAAAAAAGTTGTTGCATTTTATTATTTGGCTAACACCAATAAAAGCAGAAACAATATAAATACTTATTGTAGGTAATACAGTACACCACATTTTCTTAAATGATGATTTGAAAATTTTTGCACGTGTGTAAAACATTTCTAAAATAGCTAAAACTATAGCCGCAACCAAAGTTGAAAGTGCAACACCAAACATACCCCAAAAATATTTTCCAACAACCATTGTTATTAATAGTGCTATACAAGCGGTTAACTGTATTTTTTTAGATACAGCAAATTTGCCGGCCATTTGTATTATTTGTCCGCTTGGTATATGTATAATTTCTATTAAAACAGTTGCTGTCATTATAATAGACAACAAAGGATTGTTATAACTAATATCCGAAACACCATTAGTATAAATTTTAATAAACGGCAAAATTAACACACAGGTTGTTCCTATTATAATATTGTTAGCAAGACACGCTATCAACTCATATATAGAAAACATTTTTTCTGCTTCTTTTAATCTTCCCTCCGCCATCAAAACGCCAAAACTCAACCTTGGTGCATTAATAACCGCAGTCATAGTATTTCTTATCATTATAGTAATACTCTTATAAACCGAATAAACACTTGCTAATAATGTACCTTTACCAGGTATTGTAGAAATAACAATAACAGGTATCGTTGTATAAAATAGCGAAGTGAGTTTTAAAGCAATTACATCTTTAGTTCCTTTTATTTCCGAATATAATGGCTTTTCCTTGAAATTTATAAGGGGATAATTCTTTTTACAATAATATATTATTAGCGCATAGCAAATTAAAGTTGTTACCATATGTACACTGCGCACAATAACTATATTAAACCCAAGTTTTATAGCAACTATTGATAATATTGTTCCTATTGTCGAGGTAATGAAATTTAACATAGTAATGATGTATTCTTTTTGCTCTGCAAGAATAACCACTCTATATTTCATACTAATTCCTATATTTATACTAGCTGGAACAAGTACCGTAAATGTTAATGCAACCATTGTCCAATATGGCATACTTGTAGTTACTGTAAACGGATATATAAATGCAACTAAAACACCACAAGCAAATATAACCGAACCTATTCTTAAAAAGCGATTTTTTGTTGCCGAAAGTATTCCATTTATTTTTGAATACTCTTTTTGTGCGAACGGACTAAATAAAGCTACGTTTGTCGCTAAAGTAAAGCCGCCTTCTAATATAAGTAATGTGCTAATTATTTGTGATATTGTAGAGTTAATACCATTATAATCAGATCCAAAAGTTGTGAGTATTTCTCTTGCCAACACCAAATTTATCAAACTTGTAAAAATTGTTTGAATAAAAGCAGATACAGCATTTAAAATACTTTTTTTCTTTTTATTCATCAAATTTCATTCCCTAATTTGTTTTCAATAATTTCAATAAACGATTCGGGAGTTTCTTCCCAATAAAGTTCTTTTAGTATAGAATAGTCAATTTTTTTATTCGAGTTGCAGATAATATCACTAATTTCATTAGATGCTTTTTCTAAATCATTTGAACGCTCATCCAACAATAATGCTAACGGATATTTTGCTAATATTTCACAACTGGAATCATTATCAACTCTATATGTAGAAATAATTGGTTTTCTATAATTTATATACTCAATTATTTTACTCGGTGCCGCATCCGAATACGAATTACCTATATTAAGTAACGCATCAGCATTTGACATTATTTTTTCTATTTCATTATAAGGTACAGCCGAATGAACGGTTATGTTATCCGCATTACCTATTAATTCATTTAACCAATCTTTTGAAGCGTTAGTATATATATCTAACTTGACATCATTTATTTGCTTAAACACATTTATTATATATTCCGGATTTCTTATTGTTGGAAACAACGAACCCGCGTATACAATAGATTTTTTCTCTTTATCTTCTTGGCTTTTGTTGATTTTTTTATCTTCAAGCAACGGCACACCTAAATATTTAATTTTGCCATTGTATTTATCACCATAAAAATCAAGATAATGTTTCTTATGGTGTTTTTGTGCAATAATAATATCCGAGGTTTCAAGAATTTCTTTTTCACATTTAATTGCCTTTTTTTTAATTAGGTTTTTGCTTAAAAGTTTATGACTCCTACCCTCTAAAACGGGGTCTAAAAAGTAAGAAACACACAAAATATCTTTATTTTTCTTTTTCAATTTACATGCGACTTTAACTGCATCAGTAGGAAAATTCACACCTATTACTATATCAATTTTTTTATTTTTATGTATTTTATTTGCTAATTTAAATAAATTTCTTGTATAAGCATAAGCCACTAATGGAAATGAAAAAAATGTAGAAACCAAATCTAAATAGCCCAATATTTTTGAAAACTTTGTGACTATTTTGCAAAGCGTTATATTTTTTATATTTTT
>JAZNCS010000003.1:0-25700 GCA_045587685.1 Acutalibacteraceae bacterium | reverse complement strand
AAAGAAACTTTAATCATAAAAACGAACAAGCAAAAAATAAAGGTTTAAAAAACACACAACGTAAAACAAATTACAAGAAAAAGAATAATCAAAATAATTCTAAACCTGAAACTGCTATTAAAATCATACCACTTGGTGGTCTTGGTGAAATCGGTAAGAATATCACTCTTTATGAATATGATGGCGATATGTTTTTAATCGACTGCGGTATGGCTTTCCCTGATGAAGAAATGCCCGGTATTGATATTGTTATACCTGATTTTTCATATATCCTTGAAAATAAGGATAAAATTAAGGGATTGGTTGTAACCCACGGTCACGAAGACCATATTGGCGCAATTCCTTATTTACTTCGCAATTTTAATTTGCCAATATACGCTACAAGGCTAACTATTGGTATTATTGAGGGTAAGTTAAAAGAACACAAACTTTTAGCTGATGCTAAACTTAACATTATAAAACCGGGTGAAAAAATCACTTTGGGAAAATTTACTGTTGAGGCAATTCACGTTAATCACTCAATACCCGATGCGGTTGGTTTTGCGGTGACTACTGCGCAAGGCACAGTTATTCACACGGGCGACTTTAAGATTGATACAACCCCGATTGATGATAATGTAATTGATTTAGGTAGACTTGCTGAACTTGGTAAAAAAGGTGTTTTGGCGCTTTTGGCTGACTCTACTAACGCCGAAAGACCGGGTTATACCGCTTCGGAAAGATTAGTTGGTGGCTCTTTTTCAAATCTCTTTAAAAAGGCCGAGGGTCAACGTATAATCGTTGCAACCTTTTCTTCAAATATACACCGTATTCAACAAATTATTGATGAGGCGGTTCGTTGTAACCGAAAGGTTGCCGTTTCGGGAAGAAGTATGATAAATGTTGTTGCGGTTGCTGCTGAACTTGGTTATTTAAACGTTCCCGAAAATGTTTTAATTGATATTGATTTAATTAAAAACTACACACCGGGCGAAATCGTTGTTGTAACAACAGGTAGCCAAGGCGAACCTTTGTCCGCTTTGCACCGTATTGCTTATTCTGATCATAGACAGGTTGAAATCAACCCGGGTGATATGATTATTATTTCGGCAACACCAATTCCCGGTAACGAAAAGTTGGTTAGCAAGGTAATAAACGAACTTATGAAACGCGGCGCAACTGTTGTATATGAAAGAATGTATGATGTTCACGTTTCGGGCCACGCTTGTCAAGAAGAATTAAAAATGATAATGAGCATTGTCAAGCCAAAGTATTTTATTCCTCTTCACGGTGAAGAAAAACATTTAATGCGCCATGCTGAATTAGCGGCGCTTATGGGAATACCTAACGAAAATACTGTTATTACGAATAACGGTTCAGTTATTGAGGTTTCTAAAAAGCAAATCAAATGTACCGAAACTGTTACTGCGGGTAGAGTTTTGGTTGATGGTCTTGGCGTTGGTGACGTTGGTAGTATTGTTTTGCGCGACCGTAAACACCTTTCGGATGATGGTATTATTGTTGTTGCGGTTTCTATTGACAGTATTACACGCGAAGTAGTTTCTGGTCCTAATGTAGTTTCAAGAGGATTTGTTTATGTAAAAGAATCTGAAGAACTTATGAACGAAATTGATGATTTGGTTTGCGATATTCTTGAACGTTGTTATATTAACAATATTACCGATTGGAATACAATGAAAACCAAAATTAAAGATGGGGTTGCTAAATTCTTGTTTACAAAAACAAAGCGTAGCCCAATGGTTTTACCAATTATTATGGAAATATAAAACGGCACTTTTTGTGCCTTACATAAAGAAGGAGAATAGGTATGAAAGTAATTTTATTAGCAGATGTTAAAGGTCACGGTAAAAAAGGTGAACTTTGTAATGTATCAGATGGTTATGCTAGAAACTTTCTTTTTCCTAAAAAGTTAGCAATTGAAGCTGATAATGCTGCTTTAAACGAACTTAAAAATCGTGAAGAGGCGGCTGCACACCATAAACAAGAAGAAATTAAAGCAGCTAAAGAACTTGCCGCTAAATTAGAGGGAAAAACTGTTACAATTAAGGCTAAAGCCGGTAACAATGGTAAACTTTTTGGTTCGGTAACTTCAAAAGAAATTGCTGCCGAAATTAAAAAGAGTATAGGCGTTGAAATTGACCGCAAGAAAATGAGTGTTGCCGATATTAAGAATTTTGGCGAATATACCGCTGAAATTAAACTTTATGTTGGTATCACCGCAAAAATAACTGTTAAGGTTACGGAATAATAAAATGAGTGAAAATAATTTAATTTACGATTTAAACGGAGCAAGATTGCCTTATTCGGTTGAGGCGGAACAAGCGGTTTTAGGTTCGGTTATTATCGACCCTAAATGCTTAAATGAAATTGCTCCTATGATGAAAACAGAATATTTTTATATTCCGCAACATAAGGAAATATATTCTGCTATGGCGGCTATGTACGAGCTTAGCCAAGCGATTGACTTTGTTTCGTTACTTGAAAAACTTAAGAAAGACGGCGTTTACGATGAAGCGGGCGGCAAGGCTTATTTGACACAGTTGGTTCAAACCGTTCCTTCTTCGGCTAATGTTTTAACCTATGTTGCAATTATAAGAGAGCGTTACTATGCTCGTGCACTTATGACTGCGGCGCAGGATATCATTAAAGACATTAACGAAAAAACTTTGGATTCGGGCGTTTTGCTTGATTCGGCTGAACAAAGAATTTTTGAAATAAGACAGGGTAGAGAGTTAAGCGGTCTTACCCATATTAAATCGGTTATTGAAAACGAAACCTATGACCGCCTTACAAAAATGGCTGACCCTGAAACAAGAAATGATTATATAGGTATACCTTCGGGTATTGGAGCGCTTGATAGTATGATAACCGGTCTTAATAAATCTGACCTTATTATTTTAGGTGCTCGTCCTGGTATGGGTAAAACTTCTTTTGCTTTAAATATTGCAAGAAACGTTGCAGTAAATGCCGGTAAAACCGTTTGTTTCTTCTCTCTCGAAATGACGCGTGACCAGTTGGCACAACGTATGCTTTCAAGTGAAGCAGGTATTAAGAGCGAAAAACTTCGTACGGGCGATCTTACTACTGATGAGTGGACAAGACTTGCTCAAGCGGGTGATAACCTTTCAAAAGCTGAAATTTATTTTGATGAAACTTCGGCTATAACTGTTCCGCAAATGAAGGCAAAACTTCGCCGTATGCCTAAAGTAGATTTAGTTGTAATTGACTATTTAGGTCTTATGAAATCGGCAAGGGCTACCGAAAACCGTGTTCAAGAAGTTTCCGAAATTACCCGTAATTTAAAAATTATGGCTAAGGAATTAAAGGTTCCTGTTATTGCTTGTGCGCAGTTATCTCGTGGAACCGAAACTAAAGGTAAATCGCATAAACCTGCGCTTTCCGACCTTCGTGAATCGGGCTCTATTGAACAAGATGCTGATATAGTTTTATTCCTTTATCGTGAAACTTATTATGATAATGAAAAGACCGATGATGAGGATAGGTCTGATCCAAACAAGGCTGAATGTATAGTTGCTAAAAACCGTCACGGTGAAATAGGAACTATTGATATGCATTGGGATGGTCAGTTTACAAGATTTACTTCGGTGGATGTGTTTAGATAATGAAAAACAATGTTTTAAAAGCTATAAAACAATTTTCACTTATCGAAAAAGGCGATGTTATAACAGTAGCGCTTTCGGGTGGTGCTGATTCTATTGCTTTGCTTTTTTGTTTACTTTCTTTAAAAGATGAGCTTGGTATTACAGTAAAAGCTGCTCACCTTAATCATATGATTAGGGGCGAAGAAGCCGAGCGTGACCAAAAGTTTGTTGAAGAAATTTGTTTAAAAAACGGTATTGAACTTATTTGCGAAAGTCAAGATGTACCTGCTGTTAGTGAAGCTAAGCATTTAAGTCTTGAAACTGCCGCACGAAAGGTTAGATACGACTTTTTTGAAAGAGTTTCGGAAGGCAAGGTTGCTACTGCTCATACTGCAAGTGATAATTTAGAAACTGTTTTGTATAATTTAGCGCGTGGTACTTCCATTAAAGGACTTTGCGGAATTCCTGCAAAACGAGGTATATTCATTAGACCGTTATTGTTTTGCACGAGAGAAGATATTGAAAACTATTGTAAAGAAAATGATTTATCGTTTGTTACTGATAGTACAAATCTTTCTAACGATTATACAAGAAATAAAATTCGCCATAATATAATTCCAAAATTGAAAGAAATTAATAGCGCGGTTGAAAATAACGCCATTAAAACGGCTGTTTCTTTAAAAGAGGATTGTGAATTTTTAGAAAATTTGGCGCATGAGTTTATTTTTAAAAATATAAACGAAGATGCACTAAATATTTTAGATTTTGAAAATGTTTCACCCGCTATTGCTAAAAGGGCAATAAAAATTTTTGTTGAAAATTATTCGTCTGATATTTCTCTTGACAATAACCATATTAACGATATATATTTGGCTTGTCTTTCGGGAAAAGGTAAAATTTCGGTTTGTTTTTCTTTCTTTGCTGTTGTTAATAACGGTAAACTCTATGTTGAAGATAAAAATGAAATGAAATTTTCAAGTTTTTCGGTTAGTCTTACCGAAAAAATGGTTTCAGAGGAAAAAATTAATAATTTGTTTTTAAATAATGCGATTGATTGTGATAAGATTAAAGGACAAATTGTTATAAGAACAAAACAAACGGGGGATAGTATAAGACTTCGTAACCGTGGTTGCACAAAAACACTTAAAAAATTATTTACTGAATATAAGGTACCTTTAGAAAAACGCGAAAATTTACCTGTTTTGTCCGATGATGAAGGTGTTTTTTGGGTATATGGTCTTGGTGTTGCTGAACGTTGTGCGGTAAAAAGTTCAACAAAAAAGATCATTTTAGTTAATGCTAAAGAAGAAAATAAGGGGTTGTAAAAATTGTTAGATTTAAAAGATGTTGAAAAGGTTTTAGTTTCTGAAGAAGAGTTAAGCGAAATTTGTAAAAATTTAGGTAAGCAAATTTCGGAAGACTATAAGGATAAAAAATTGTATTTAGTAAGCGTTTTAAAGGGTTCTATTGTTTTTATGGCTGACCTTATGAGAAATATAACTTGCGACTGTCAAATCGACTTTTTGGCTGTTTCTTCTTATAGCGGTTCTAAAACAACAGGTGCGGTAAAATTTAAAAAGGATTTAGACATAAATCCCGAAGGTTGCGATATACTGCTTGTAGAAGACATTTTAGATTCGGGTATAACACTTTCTTACTTAAAAAAATTGCTTGAGGATAGAGGTGCAAATTCTATTAAAATTTGTACTTTGCTTGATAAAGTTGCCAATCGTCAAGCTAATATTGAGGCGGATTATGTTGGTCGTGTAATTCCTGATGAATTTGTTATTGGTTACGGCCTTGATTATGATGAAAAATATAGAAATTTACCTTTTGTCGGTGTTCTTTCACCAAAGGTTTATGCTGACGAATAAGGTTAAAATATAAAAATTCAAGTTAAACTTGAAAGGAGTATTTCTGTTGAAGAAAAATTTAAAAAATGTGCTTTTGTATATTGGAATACCGATAGTATTGATTATTTCAATTTTTGCGGTTTCACAAATATCAAAAAGCACTAACGAGAAAAAATATTATCAAATTGTTAGTATGGTTAAGGAAAATAAAATTTCCGAATTTAAACTTAACCTCCATAGCGGTCAGTTAGAGTATAAAGAACGCGGTTCTGATAAGACTTATCGCTACACTGTTGCCGATGCTTCTATTTTTTATAACGACGTTAACGAAACCGTTATGAAAATAAACGAAGAAAACAAAGGCACTTCGAAAATTATAAAATATGATTATAAAGCGGGTGGGGAAGGCGCTTGGATTGCTAACCTTTTACCTACAATTTTACTTATAGGCATAATGGTTGTATTTTATATTTTCTTAATGAAGCGTATGAGCGCTTCAATGGGCGCCGATAAAACAATGGGCTTTGGTAAAGCAAAGGCTAAAAAGGCGGATGGTAAAAAGAAAACTACCTTTGCTGATGTTGCGGGTGCTGATGAAGAAAAGGAAGAAATGGCTGAAATAGTTGACTTCCTTAAAGACCCTAAAAAATTCAGTGAATTAGGCGCTCGAATTCCTAAAGGCGTTTTACTTGTTGGTCCTCCCGGTACTGGTAAAACTTTACTTGCTCGCGCAGTTGCGGGTGAAGCAGGTGTTCCTTTCTTCTCAATTTCGGGTTCTGACTTTGTTGAAATGTTTGTTGGTGTTGGTGCTTCCCGTGTAAGAGATTTGTTCTCAGAAGCAAAGAAAAACGCCCCTGCGATTATATTTATTGATGAAATTGACGCTGTTGGTCGTCAACGTGGCGCTGGTCTTGGTGGCGGTCACGATGAACGCGAACAAACCTTAAACCAATTACTCGTTGAGATGGATGGTTTCGGCGTTAATGAAGGTGTTATTGTAATGGCGGCTACTAACCGCCCTGATATATTGGATAAGGCACTTTTAAGACCTGGTCGTTTTGATAGACAAATTACCGTTAATTACCCTGATGTTAAGGGTAGAGAAGAAATTTTAAAGGTTCATTCACGCGGTAAGCCTTTAGGACCTGATGTTAACCTTAAAACTATTGCGAAATCTTCTTCAGGTTTTACAGGTGCTGACCTTGAAAATCTCCTTAATGAAGCAGCTTTATTAGCGGTTAGACATAAGAAGAAAGCAATTACACAAGAAGAAATTGAAGAGGCAACAATTAAGGTTGTTGTTGGTACTGAAAAGAAATCACACGTTGTAAGTGATAAGGATAAAATGATTACTGCTTACCACGAAGCAGGTCACGCTATTGTTTCTTACTTCTTGCCAACACAAGACCCTGTTCACCAAATTTCGATTATTAGGCGCGGTATGGCGGCAGGTTATACTATGTATTTGCCTAATGTTGAAAAAGGTCACGTTTCTAAAAACCAAATGCTTGAGCAAATTTGTTCGTTACTTGGCGGCCGCGCGGCTGAACAATTAACACAAGATGACGTTTGCACAGGTGCTTCAAACGATATTGAACGCGCTACCGATTTAGCCCGTAAAATTGTTACCAAGTTTGGTATGAGCGATAAGTTAGGCTTAGTAGCGTACGGTAACGACAATAACGAAGTATTCTTAGGTCGTGATTTCTCTTCAACACCTAACTATTCCGAAAAAACCGCTGCAATTATTGATGAAGAAATTGAATCAATAGTTATGAAGCAGTATGAAAAGGCAATTAATCTTCTTAAAGATGCAATGCCAAAATTACACGAAACTGCAAAAATTCTTTTTGAGAGAGAAAAAATTTCGGGTGATGAGTTCCGCGCTATAATGGAAACTGCAAATTAAGATATAAAAAACCTCCCGTTGGGGAGGTTTTTCTTTTACAATAATTCTTTTCTTAATTCTTCAGGTGTTTTAGGGGAAAGGTAAGCGGGTGGAATATCAAATAATGTTTTGCAACCGCTAAAACCTTCTTTGTTCATTTTATAAGCCGCTCTTGCACACGCAACTAAAACTGATGCAGTAAATTCAGGGTTGGAATCAAGTTTTAAACTGTATTCAATTATATGGTTGTTTTCGTTATTCAAACCTGTTTTACCGCTTCTTATAACAAATCCGCCATGTGGGAGTGCAGAATGGTCGCGCTTCATTTCTTCTGCGCTTATAAAGTGAACAACAGTGTCATAATCAGCAAAGTAATTAGGCATTGTTTTAATTTCGTTTTCTATTCTTTGTTTGTCGGCATCTTCACTTGCTACAACAAAACATTCTCTTAAATGTTTTTCACGGGTTGTAAGGATTGGATTTTCTCCGTTTCTAACAGCCTGTAGAGCACTTTCAATCGGTATAGTGTACTGTCTTGCGTCTATAACGCCATCAATTCTTCTGATAGCGTCCGAATGGCCTTGACTAACGCCTTTACCCCAAAAAGTATAGTCGTTGCCTTTTGGTAAAATAGCGCTACCATAAAGGCGATTTATTGAAAACATACCTGGGTCCCAACCTGCCGAAATAACAGCGATTTTTTTGCCTTCTTTTGCGGAAGTATCAACTGCTTTAAAATGTTCGGGAATTTTTGCGTGGGTATCAAAACTGTCTACAACATTGAAATATTTTGAAAATTCGGGGGTTTGATTTGGTAAGTCGGTAGCGCTGCCGCCGCAAATAATTAAAACATCAATATCTTTTTTGTACGAGATTAAGTCATCAATATGGTAAACATTAGCGTTTGTAAGTGTTTTTACACTGTCAGCACTTCTTCGGGTAAATATGCCAAAAAGTTGCATATCAAAATTTTGGCGAATAGCACATTCAACGCCTTTTCCTAAATTACCATAACCTAAAATAGCGATTTTCATATAAAAATCCTTTCAAAAAAAGTATATACAAAATACAAAAATATAATAGCAAAATTTTCATTCAAAATCAAGCCATAAAATTCTCTTTAATTGTTGAAATATTTATAAATATATAGTATAATAAATTAATATTGTAAATTGGGGTGATATTTGTTTGTTTTTAGGCTCTGAAAATTTTGTATTACAAGAGCAATTTGCCTTTTCTGAACGAGTAAAAGAAATTGCTTTTAAATTATATAATACGCCTAAAGCGGCGGTAGTAACTTTTGGTTGTCAACAAAATGTTAGCGACTCTGAAAAGTTAAAGGGTATGCTTAAAAATATGGGCTACTCAATTACCGAAGATTTAGATGAGGCTGATTTTATTATCTTTAATACCTGTGCTGTAAGAGAACACGCTGAGGATAGGGTATTTGGTAATATCGGCGCTACAAAGCAATTAAAACGCAAAAACCCTAATATGATAATTGCAATTTGCGGATGTATGGTTCAACAAGAACATATTGCTGAGAAAATCAAGAAAAGTTACCCTTATGTTGATATTGTTATTGGTACTCATTTACAGCATCGTTTACCCGAATACATTTACAAACGTCTTAACGGTTCAAAAAGAATTTTTGAACTTTCTATGGAAAACAATGAAATTATTGAGGGTGTGCCTGTTAGTCGAGATGGTACATTTAAAGGTTGGATTCCTATAATGTACGGTTGTAACAATTTTTGCACTTACTGTATTGTTCCGTATGTTAGGGGTAGAGAACGTTCGCGCGCACCTGAAGAAATATTAAACGAAGCTAAAACTATGATTGCCGAAGGCTATAAAGATATTACACTTTTAGGTCAAAATGTAAATTCTTATGGTAAAGGCGAGACTCACGGAATAAATTTCGCAAAACTTTTACGAATGTTAAATGACATTGAGGGTGAATTTGTTATTAGGTTTATGACATCGCACCCAAAAGACTGTACAATAGAACTTCTTGACACTATTAAGGAATGTAAAAAAATTAGTCGTCATTTGCATTTGCCGTTCCAAAGCGGTAGCAGTAAAATTTTAAAAAGAATGAACCGCTATTATGACCGCGAACAGTATTTGGAACTTATAAAAAACGCAAAAGAAAGAATTCCCGATGTATCCCTTACAAGTGATATTATTGTAGGTTTCCCGGGGGAGACTTATGAAGATTTTAAGGAAACACTTTCTTTAGTGCAAGAGGTAGAATTTACTTCACTTTTCACCTTTATCTATTCAAAAAGAAACGGTACACCTGCGGCTGTTATGGAAGACCCTATTTCCCGTGAAGAAAAAGGAAAGTGGTTTAGGGAACTTTTGGTTGCACAGGAAAAAATTGCTATAAAGAATGAAAACAAATATTTAGGAAAAACTTTTAGAGTTCTTTGTGACGGCGTAGCCGAAAGAGATGGCTTTATGACAGGCCACACTAACGGCACTGCCGTTATAGAATTTAAAGCAAATGAAGATTTGTTAGGTAAATTTGTAACTGTAAAGGTAGATTCTTTAGAAAACGGCCTTACAGGAGGAACTTTAATAAATGATTAAAAGAGGTATTTAAAATGGATGTTATTGAAAAGGTAAGAGAATTAGGAAAAGCAATTCAACAAGATGAACGTTATATTCGTTTTGCAAAAGCAAAACTCGCTAACGATACTGATGTGGATTTACAAAATGCTATTGGTAATTTTAATATTAAGAGAATGGAACTTGAACAAGCAGTCAGCAGTGAACAAAAGGATGAAGAAAAGGTTAAAACCTTAAATGAAGAACTTCGCAAAATTTATGGTGAAGTTATGGCAAGTCCTGTTATGGTTGAATATAATACTGCAAAGGCTATGCTTGACCAACTTATGAACGATGTAAACACTGTGCTTACAAAAACTTTAGATGGTGAAGACCCTGAAACTTGCGATATTGAAGCTGCTTGTACAGGCAGTTGTTCTACCTGCGGTGGTTGTCATTAATTTTAAAAAAAATTTAGGAAAGGAAGTTAAAAATGGGCGAATTATCTCCGATGATGAAACAATATATGGAAATTAAAGCCGCTAATGAGGACAGTGTTTTGTTCTTTAGAGTTGGCGATTTCTATGAAATGTTTTTTGAAGATGCCAAAAAAGCTTCCGAAGAATTAAATTTAGTTTTAACAGGTAAGGATTGCGGCCTTGAAGATAGAGCGCCAATGTGTGGTGTACCGTATCACAGTTGTGATGCTTATATTTCAAGGCTTGTTGAAAAAGGTTATAAGGTTGCGATTTGTGAGCAAACCGAAGACCCCGCAACTGCCAAAGGCATTGTTAAACGAGAAATTGTAAGAATTATTACTCCCGGTACAATTATTGAAGACAGTATGCTTGATGAAGGCAAGAATAACTTCTTGGCATGTATTGCTTTTGGTGATGGTGAAATTGGTTTATGTTTTACCGATGCTTCAACAGGGGAGAGTCAAGCAACTTCTATTTCCGAAGATGGATTTCAGTCAAACTTAATTGATGAAATTTCCCGTTTTTCTCCAAGAGAAATTTTGGTTTGCAAAGATTTTTCTGTAAAAGCACCTTTGGTTATAGAATATTTAGAAAAAAATTATTTCGGTGTTATTACTCAAAGGGAAGATGAAAGTTTTGTTTCCGCAAAGGTTGAACCATTAATTACCAAACATTTTGGTATTATCAGTACCGAGAATATAGGTCTTCCAAGCGGTAGCGCTATTACAGCGGCTTTCGGTTCGGTAATTGAATATTTATACGAAACCGGTGTGAATGGTAAAATTTCGGTAAATAATATTAATATTTACACAAATAGTCAGTATATGCGCCTTGACAATACTGCCGCTCGTAACTTGGAACTTACCGAAACAATGCGAACAAAATCCAAAAAAGGTTCTATACTTTGGGTTTTGGATAAAACAAAAGCCGCAATGGGAAAACGACTTATTCGTAACTGGCTTTTGCAACCGCTTATGAATATTACGGCTATTAATTCCCGCCAAAACGCTATTGAAGAACTTTGTTCTAATATAATTTTGCGCGGCGACATAATCGAATCTTTAAGCGGGATTAAAGATATTGAACGTTTGATGACAAAAGTTGTTTATGGTTCGGCTAAACCTAAAGATTTGTTATTACTTGCTGAAACATCTTCAAGATTTCCAACAATTAAGGATTTATTAAAAAACTCATCTTGCAAAATGTTAAAGGAAATTTATTCGGATATTGATAATTTGCAAGATATAACCGAACTTATAAATTCAGCGATTGATAAAGATGCTCCCGCAACAGTGCGTGAGGGCGGAATTATTAAAGATGGTTTTAACGAACTTGTAGACACTTTGCGAAATGATATAAATAACGGCGCGGGTGTTTTAGCTGAAATTGAAGCAAACGAACGTGAAAAAACAGGTATTAAAACTTTAAAGGTTCGTTATAATAAAGTTTTTGGTTACTATATCGAAGTTACAAATTCTTTCCTTGATAAAGTGCCTGAGTCATACATAAGAAAGCAAACTCTAACAAATTGTGAGCGCTTTATTACTGAAGAATTAAAAGAAATCGAAAAACGAGTTCTTTCAGCAAAAGAAAAAATCAATCAAGTTGAGTATGAGATTTTCGACACAATAAGAAAGCAAACTGCTGCGCAGGTTAAACGTTTTCAAAAATCGGCTGCGGCTGTTGCAAGGCTTGATGCTTTAACTTCTTTGTCGGTTGTAGCATCGGAAAATCATTATTGCCGTCCTCTTGTAAACAATTCAGGTTCGATTGTTATAAATGAGGGAAGACACCCTGTTGTTGAACAAGTAATTAAAATACCTTTTGTTACTAACGATACATTTCTTAATATGGGTGATGATAGATGCGCTGTAATTACCGGTCCTAATATGGCGGGTAAGTCAACTTATATGCGCCAAGTAGCAATTATTACACTTATGGCGCAAATAGGTTCATTTGTTCCGGCGCAATCGGCTGAAATTGGCGTTGTAGATGCAATTTTCACAAGGGTTGGCGCTTCTGATGATTTGGCGGCAGGTCAATCAACCTTTATGGTTGAAATGAGTGAGGTTGCGGATATTCTTAAAAATGCTACCAAACACAGTCTTATAATTCTTGATGAAATCGGTAGAGGTACTTCTACTTTTGATGGTATGTCGATTGCTCGTGCGGTACTTGAATACGTTGCCGATAAAAAGAAATTAGGCGCTAAGGTTATGTTTGCAACACATTATCACGAATTAACCGAAATGGAAAATCAAATTAAAGGTGTTAAGAACTATAATGTTGCGGTTAAAAAACGCGGCGATGATATAACATTTTTAAGAAGAATTGTGCGCGGAGGCGCTGATGATAGTTACGGCATTGAGGTTGCAAAACTTAGCGGTATTCCGAATGTTGTAATTGAAAGAGCAAAAGAAATTCTAAAGTCAACATTAGAAAATGGTGTTGTTACTTATAAAACTGTTGAAAATCCTGAAATGCAGTTGCCTCTTGAAATGCAAGGTGCACAGGATATTCTTCACGAGTTACAATCAATAGATGTTAATACCTTAACTCCTATTGAATCAATGCAAATTTTATTTGAAATTTGCAAAAAAGCAAAATCTATTTAAAAAGTGAGGTGTAAAAAATGCCAAAAATCAATCTGCTTTCAAAAGATGTTGCGGAATTAATTGCGGCGGGTGAGGTTGTTGAAAGACCTGCGTCTGTTATAAAAGAACTTATTGAAAACTCTATTGACTCGGGTGCGACAATAATTACTGTTAATATCAATCGCGGCGGTATTTCGTATATGTCGGTTACTGATAACGGTTGCGGTATTGATTACAGTGATGTTCCATTGGCTTTTTTGCGCCACGCAACAAGTAAAATTAAAACGGGCGATGATTTAAACTCTATTGCTACATTGGGCTTTAGAGGTGAAGCTCTTGCGGCGGTATCTTCGGTTGCAAGAGTTGAAATTTTAACTAAAACTCAAAATGCTTCAATAGGAACTTTTTATAATATTGAAGGCGGAGTTGAAATTTGTCACGAGGAAGCCGGTTGCCCAAACGGTACTACAATAACTATTAAAGATTTATTTTTTAATACACCTGCTCGAATGAAGTTTTTAAAAACCGATATGGGTGAGGGTAACGCTTGTGCGGCGGTTATTGATAGAATTGCGCTTTCTCATCCCGAAATTTCGTTTAAATTTATACGGGACGGTAAGCAGGTATTATCTACTTCGGGTAATGGTGATTTAAAATCTACTATTTACAGTGTTTTAGGTAAAGATTTTGCAAACAATTTAATTGAGGTTAATAATTCACTCAATGGTATTTCAGTTTCAGGTCTTGTTTGTAAACCCGTATTTTGCCGTACTACAAGAAATTATCAATTTACATTTTTAAACGGTCGTCTTGTTCGTTCGGGAACGGTTACTGCCGCTTGTGAACAAGCCTATAAAAACAGTGCTATGGTTGGTAAATTTCCGGGGTTTGTGTTGTATTTAACTGTTCCACTTGATACAGTTGACGTTAACGTTCATCCTGCAAAAACCGAAGTTCGTTTTTCGGAAGAAAAAAGTATATTTGACGCAGTTTATGTTGCGGTTAAAAATGCTATTGCAAGTTTGGATACAAGACCTGAAATAAAACTTGATACACCTAACTTTAACCCTTTCGAAAGAATGTCGGTTGGGGAATATAAACAGCAACAAATTGTGAATAGTGTTCCTATTAAAGAAACAAACACAATAAAAACTGACACTGTTGTTGCGCCAAAAAGTATTATGACTTATAGTCAAAATATAAGCAAAAATATTGAAGAGGTTTTTTCGGAAAATATTATTTTACCTGAACCAAAAGTAGTTGAGCAACCTAAAAATGAAGTTTTAGAACCAAAAATAGTAGAAACCGAAGAAAAGGTTATAAAAATTATCGGAGAAGCCTTTTCGACTTATATAATCGCTCAAGTTGATGAAAGTATATTTTTAATTGATAAACACGCAGCACACGAAAGAATACTTTTTGAAAAACTAAAAAAAGAGCAAAAAATTGCGGTACAAGCTTTATTGACACCCGCAACAGTCTTCTTATCTAAAGAAGAATATAATGTTATAATTTCTAATACCGAAATACTCCAAAAAAGTGGTTTTGAAATCGAAGATTTTGGTAATAGTTCGGTTTTAGTAAGAGCAGTTCCTATAATTTTTGTTAATGAAAATATAAATAATTTTATTGCGGAATTGGCTGAAAGTTTAATTAAAAGCGGTACTTTACAAACTGAAAAGGAAGATAATTTATTCCATACGGTTGCTTGTAAAGCGGCTATTAAGGCAGGAAATCGCACAAGCGATTTAGAAATGCAAAATTTAGCCGAAGTTGTGCTTAATTCAAAGGAAATTATGTATTGTCCACACGGCAGACCTGTTGCTTTTGAAATAAAGCGCAAAGAACTCGAAAGAAAGTTCGGAAGAATACAGTGAAAAAAATAAAAACAATATTTATAGTAGGGCCTACCGCTTCGGGAAAAACCGCACTTAGTATAGAACTTGCTAAAAAATTTGGCGGTGAAATTGTTTGTGCGGACTCTATGCAAATATATAAAGGAATTCATATTGCGTCTGCCGCTCCCGATGAGGATGAAAAATGCGGCGTAAAACATCATTTGTTTGAGTTTTTAAACTTAGATGAACAGTTTTCAGTAGCGGATTATGTTAAAAAAGCGAATGAAGTTATTAAAGAGATAGCTTCAAGAGGAAAACTACCAATAGTAGTTGGCGGAACGGGGCTTTATATTTCTTCTTTGTTGCAAAATATTCAGTTTACCGAAGAAAAGGTTGATAATAATTTGCGTGTTGGTTTAGAAAAACTTTTTGATGAAGTTGGCGCCGAGGAAATGCTTCGCCGTTTGGGTGAGTTTGATCCTGAAACTGCCGCAAGACTTCATCCTAATAACCGCCGTAGAATTATAAGGGCTTTTGAAGTTTATAAATTAACCGGTAAAACATTAACCGAACAAAACGAAGATTCAAAATCGGTTCCCTCTAATTTAGATTCGTTAGTTTTAGGGATTACCTATAAAGACCGAGAATTGCTTTATAACCGTATAAATAAAAGGGTAGATATAATGCTCGAAAACGGCTTATTAAATGAAGCAAGGGAAAATTATTCTGTATCTACAAAACAAGGTGCTTTTCAAGCTATTGGTCATAAAGAATTTTATCCGTATTTTGAAAATGAAATAACCTTCGAAGAAGCAACTGAAGTATTAAAACGCCAAACAAGGCGTTATGCTAAACGTCAGTTAACTTGGTTTACTAAAGAACAAAGTGTAAATTGGGTTTATCCTGATGAGCAAGAAAATATTTTTGATATAGCAAACAAAAAGGTAGAAGAATTTTTAATTAAGGAGTGATATTGGTGAAAGGAAATGCAGTAATTAAAGCGGTTGTAATTATTTTAGTTTCGGTTTTCTTTATTAATCAATTTATTTCTATTGTTTACAAACCAATTGTCACTGAAACGGCGGAGTTTGTAACTTCTAACGATGGTTTTAATATAACGGGTATTATTATGAGAAATGAAATACTTGTTGAAAATAAAAAAAGCGGTGTATTGCATTTTTTGGTTGAAGATGGTACTCGTGTTGCTAAAGATGGTGTTATTGCTAATATTTATAATAACGAAACCGCCTCAATTACTTTAAGCGAAATAGAAAATATTAAAAACAAAATTAATGACATTCAAAATATTTTAAGTTTTAATGATATTGAAGCGGCAAATATTGATTTGGTAAACGCTCGTATTTCTAATGACATAAATAATATGATTTTTGCATCTTCTGCCGGTGATTTTTCTCAAGTTTCTCTTTATTCTGAAGAGTTATTGGCTTCTTTGAATAGAAAAAAAGCAGTTTTAGGTAAAACGGAAGATTTTTCTTCACAGCTTGAGTTGTTAAATTCGCAACTTGCATCACTTTCAACTTCTTTGCCTACTGCAAAAGGTGTTATTAACGCTAAAGAATCGGGTTATTTTGTTTCTAAAATTGATGGTTATGAAAAAGTTTTAAATGGTAAAGATTTATCAAAAGTAACCTCTGAATTTTTAAAAGATATTTCACCTAAAGAACAAAACGAAAACGTTATTGGTAAAATTGTTTCGGACTATGAATGGTATATAGCGGCTGAGGTTTCAATTAATCAATCACTTAATTTTAAGGAAGGTGACACTTTAAAGTTATTTACTTCGGTTAAATCATCTCCTGAACTACCTGTTTCGGTTAAAAAGATTAATATTTCCGAAAACGAAAATAAAGCGGTTATTATTTTTGCTTGTAACGAAATGAATAGTGAATTAGCAGCAATGAGAAGCGGACCTATGACTGTTGTTTCTAATGAATTTAGCGGGCTAAGGGTTTCTAAAAAAGCGCTTCGTGTTGTTGATTCAGTAAGAGGCGTTTATGTTCTTAACGGAATACAAGTAAATTTTGTGCCGGTAAAAATTCTATATTCTAATGATGCGTTTATAATTTGCGAAAAACAAAGCAAAGATGGTAATGTTTTAAAACTTTACGATCAAGTTGTTGTGAAAGGGAAAAAGTTATATGATGGAAAAATTGTCGGATAATGAGTTTGATTATAATTTAGATATATGTTTAAATAAAATCAACCAAGCCGCTTTAAAATCGGGTAGAAAACCACAAGATATAACCTTTCTTGCAGCCACTAAAACTGTCGATATAGATACAATTAATTACGCTGTTTCAAAGGGTATTGACTATATTGGTGAAAACAAGGTTCAAGAATTTCTTTTAAAGTATGAAAGTATAAACGCAAAACATAAACATTTTATTGGCCATTTGCAAACAAACAAAGTGAAAGATATTATTGGAAATGTTGAACTTATTCATTCGGTTGATTCATTGAAATTGGCTAATGAAATTTCGAAACAAGCGGTTAAAAAAGATTTAATTGCTAATATTTTGTTAGAGGTTAATATCGGCGGAGAAGAATCAAAATGGGGCTTCAAACCTGATGAAGTTTTGGAAAATTTAGAAATCATTAGTAAATTAAATAATATTAAAGTGTGCGGACTTATGACAATTCCGCCTGTTTGCGAAAAAAGTGAAGAAAATCGCAAATATTTTAAAAAAATGTATAAACTGTTTATTGACATTAGCGCCAAAAAAATAGATAATAGTAGTATGGATATACTCTCAATGGGAATGTCAGACGATTTTGACATTGCGATTGAGGAAGGCGCGAATTTAGTTCGTGTCGGCACGGCATTGTTTGGTAAAAGAAATTATATAATAAAATAAAGGGAGAATTTAAAATGGGACTTTTTGACAGCATTAAAAACATTATGACTATACCTGATGAAGACGAATTTGACGAAGAATTTGAAGAATTAGAAGAAAAGGAAGCACCAAAGAAAAGGTTTCAAACTGAACAACCAAAACCACAAAAGACCGAAACTACACCTCGCGTACTTGGTGGCAGAGGAAAAACCGTTCCTTATAATCAATCTCAAATGCAGGTTGTGTTAGTTAAACCTGATCGTTTTGAAGATGTTACATCTATTGCTGACCACTTAAACGAAAAGAAAACTGTAGTTTTAAATCTTGAAGCAGCTGATCGCGATACTTCAAGAAGAATTATTGACTTTTTAAGCGGCGCGGCATACGCTAACCGTGGTAATATCCGCAAGGTTGCAGTTTGTACATTTATTATCGTTCCAAACGACGTTAATGTAATGGGCGAACTTATGCTTGAAGAATTAGAAGAAAATCGTATGTACTTCTAATGGAAACTGAAATTTTCGGCGCTCGATTAAAAGATACGATAAATTTTTCACAAAAGAATAACAAACCAAAATTTTTAGGTTTTTTATCAACCGATGAAAAAGCTTTTGCTGAGAAAAAGTTATTAAAAAGTAATGTTGATCATTGCTTTTTTGGTGGTTATCCGGAAGCGGAAAGAACTTTTTTAAGTGTTCCTTTTGTTGAAAATTGTGAATTTCCAATTTCCGCTTTAACAATTAACTTTCGCAAAACAGAATCGCTTACTCATAGAGATTTTTTAGGAAGTCTTATCGGTCTTGGTATTAAGCGTGAATTTATTGGGGACATACTAATTGGTGATGGTTCAGCTGTGGTTTTTTTAGCCAACGAAATTACTGACTTTGTTTATAATCAGTTAAACAAGGTCGGTAGAGTAGGGGTTAAGATTACTAAAGGTTTTATAGAACCGTTACCTTTAAAGCCTGCGCTTTGTGAACTTTCAACTACCGTTTCTTCTTTAAGGTTAGATTGTATTGTTTCGGCTTTGGGCGGGTTTTCGCGAAGTTTAGCTTGTGAAAAAATTAGTAATGGGCTTGTCCTTGTTAATTCAATTATATGTGAAAAAATCACAAAACAAGTTGAAGATGGCGATGTTTTGACTATTCGTGGCAAGGGTAAATTTTTTATTGTTTCATCAAATGAGACAACAAGAAAAGAAAAAACAATTTTAAAATACAAAAAATATATTTAGGGGGAATTAAATATGTTAACTGCTGAAGATATAAGAAATGTTACTTTTTCAAAGGCTATGGGCGGTTTTAAACCTGAGGAGGTTGACGTTTTCCTTGATAAGATTGAAGCTGACTATATTTATTTTGAACGTACTATTAAGGAATATAGAAAAAAACAAGAAGCTTTAATCAAAGAAATTGATGGATTTAAGAATTCGCAAAATAGTATCCATAGCGTACTTTTAAGCGCGCAAAGATTGTCTGAACAAATGATAGCTGAGGCTAAAGAAAAAAGTGCTGAAATTGTTAAAGATGCTCAGGCTAATATTAATGTCATTAAAAATCACGAAAAAGAATTAGTTAGTAATTTTGAGGTAATGGCTCAACAAAGAAAGTCAGATCTTGAAAAAGAGCTTGAATTAATGATTAAAGAAACACAAACAAAGTGTGATGTAATGACAAAAGCTGCTGAAGATGCAGTTGCTAAAAAACAAATTGTTTTCAATCGTCTTAAATCTGAAATTGCTAAGTTTAAGGAAGATATTTCCGTAAAATATAAAGAGCATATGGCACTTTTGGATTCTATTCCTGTTGAAGATATAGTTGACGTTAAAGAATCTGTAAAATCAGCTACTTTTGAATTTGACAAATTACAAGAAGCTAAAAAGGTTGTAGAAGAGTTCGTTTCACAATCAAGCGGTTTTGTTGTTGAAGATTTTGCTGAAGAATTTGCTGTTAAAGACGATTTGGATTTCTAATTTTAGGAGGAAGCTTTTTTGTTTTCTTATATTTTAGCTGTTTTATGCGGTGCTTTGTTTTTAGGCGCGGACCAATTTACAAAACATTATATAATGTCTAATTTTGAGTTAGGACAAAGCAAAGAATTTATAAATGGCTTTATTGACATTGTTTATATACATAACCGAGGCGGCGCCTGGGGTATGTTAAGCGGCTATACTTGGTTGCTTTTATCAATATCGGCCGTTGTTATGCTTGTATGTATTGCATTATTGTTCAAGTTAGGTCTTGATAATAAATTAATGTTTTGGTCAATTACTCTTGTGATTTTTGGCGGAACAGGGAATATGATTGACCGAATTTTTAGAAACGGAAATGTTATTGACTTTTTGCATTTCGAATTTTTCCCAACTTTCCCTGTGTTTAATATTGCTGATTGTGCGATAGTAATTGGTTGCGGATTATTAATTTTATATTTTATTATTGATACATTTAGGTCTTCAAACCAAAAGGGAATCGGTAATATAAATGAATAATTTTGAAACTGTTTATAACGGTGAAGAAAAGGTAAGGATAGATGTTTTTGCTGCTGAATTAGCCAATGTTACTCGTTCACGCGCGGCAAAACTTATTGAAGAAGGCAATGTTTTAGTTAACGGAAAAGTTGCTTTTAAAAATCAAAAAATTTCTAATGGTGCGGTTGTAAATATCAATTTACCCGAACCTAAAACTTATGAAGTGTCACCTCAAAATATCCCGCTTGATATTGTTTATGAAGATAGTGATTTGCTTGTTGTAAATAAACCAAAAGGTATGGTTGTGCATCCGGCAGCAGGTAATTACGAAGATACACTTGTGAATGCGTTAATGTATCATTGTGGTGATTCTCTTTCGGGAATTAACGGAGTTATGAGACCGGGAATTGTACACAGAATTGATAAAAACACAAGTGGGCTTTTAATTGTTGCAAAAAACGATTTGGCTCATAATTCGTTGGCACTACAAATTAAGGAACATTCTTTTACAAGGGTTTATGAGGCGGTAGTTTACGGTAATTTAAAACAAGATACAGGTGTTGTTGATGCACCTATTGGTAGACATCCTATAAACCGCAAACAAATGGCAGTTACATATAAAAACAGTAAGAATGCAATTACTCACTATGAAGTTTTGCAAAGATTTGGGGATTTTACGCACGTAAGACTTAAGTTAGAAACAGGAAGAACGCATCAAATTAGAGTGCATATGGCATCTATTGGACACCCTGTAGCAGGGGATGATGTTTACGGTCCAAGTAAGTGTATTACAAAACTAAACGGTCAATGTTTACACGCTAAGGTAATAGGTTTTATTCATCCAAAAACTAACGAATATCTTGAATTTGATTCGGAATTACCCGAATATTTTACAAAGTTTTTAAAGGAAAAGAAATTATAATGGGAATTTTTGATGGCTGTCTTTTAGCTTGTGATATTGATGGTACTTTAATGTCAAGCGGATATATTAATCCGCGTAACGTTGAAAAAATCGAGTATTTTATGAGCGAGGGCGGCAGTTTTTCTATAGCTACAGGTAGAAGTGTTGGTGCAATTAGTGATGTTATAAATTCACTTAAGCGGTTTTCACCTTCGATTGTTTTTAATGGTTGTATGATATATGATTATCAGCAAAATAAACCGCTTTATGAGGCTTGTTTACCTGATAGTGATAAATATATTGTTAAAAAGATTTTAGATTTAGATCTTGGTTTTGGTGTTGAAATTCATTGTGGATTTAATGTTTATACTTTAAAACAAACTCAAGAAACTGATGACCACCAAACCTACGAAGGTTTAGAAACTGTAGTATGTGATTTTGAAGATGTTAAAAACTTAAAATGGAATAAAATACTATTTTCTTTAAACTCTCAAGATGAATATGAAATTATTGAAAATCTTGTTTCAAACGAAAAGGTAAAATCGAAATTTTTAAGGACGTGCGCCGAGGTTTACGGTAGAATGCGTTTTTATTTTGAGCAGGTGCCTTTAGGAGTTTCAAAAGCAAGTGCTTTGTGTGAACTTAGTAAGTTGCTTAATATTAAAGAAAATTGTATTTTTGCTATGGGTGATTATTTTAACGATATTGAAATGTTGGAAAAAGCGGACATAAGCGCTGTTCCAAGCGGTTCGCCACAAGAGTTAATATCTATTGCGGATTTTATTGGGGGAACTTGTGAGGATGGTGCGGTTGCCGATTTTATAGATTATTTAACTGTTTCTTACAAAAAATAGAAAAGGAATGAGAAAATGGAAGCGTTGTTAAAAAAAGAATTACAAAAAACAGCTTGTAAGGTAAGAATGGGAATTATTGAAGGTGTTCATAGTGCTAAAGCAGGACATCCGGGTGGTTCACTTTCTTGCGCTGAAATTATCACTTATCTTTACTTTGTACATATGAATATTGACCCAAAAAATCCAAAAATGGAAAACAGGGATAGATTTGTTCTTTCAAAAGGTCATGCTGCTCCTGCTTTGTATTCCGTTCTTGCTGAAAGAGGTTTCTTTGAAAAAGAAAAACTTACTACTTTAAGACAAATTGGTAGTATCTTACAAGGTCACCCTGACATGAAAAATATCCCCGGTGTAGATATGTCAACCGGTTCTTTAGGTCAAGGTATATCTGCTGCGGTTGGTATGGCACTTTCTGCAAAACACTTTAAGAATGATTATAAAGTATATGCTGTTTTAGGTGATGGCGAAATCGAAGAAGGTCAAGTTTGGGAAGCTGCTATGTTTGCAGCAAATAAAGGACTTTCTAATTTAACTGCTTTCGTGGATTTCAATAATTTACAAATTGATGGTACTATTGAACAAGTAAACTCTGCAAGTCCTATCGATAAGAAGTTTGAGGCATTTAACTGGCACACAATTACTATTGAAGACGGTAATGATTTCGAGCAAATTGAAGCCGCATTAAAAGAAGCTGAAACTGTTGACAAACCTGTTGCAATTATTGCAAAAACTGTTAAGGGTAAAGGCGTGTCTTATATGGAAAATGCTGTAGGTTGGCACGGTAAAGCCCCAAATGACGAAGAATTTGAAGTTGCTATGAGTGAATTAAAAGAAGCACTCGCTAATATGCAATAAGGAGGATAGGGAATATGTCAGAAGTTAAAAATGTAGCTACTCGTGTTGGTTTTGGTAATGCACTTTTAGCGTTAGGTAAAGAACGTGACGATTTTATTGTTATGGATGCTGACCTTGCTGCTGCGACTCAAACAGGTGTATTTAAAAAAGAATTTCCCGAAAGATTTTATAATTGCGGTATTGCTGAACAAAATATGGTAAGTATTGCTGCCGGTGTTGCGGCTACAGGCAAAAAGGTAGTTTGTAGTTCGTTTGCTATGTTTGCTTCAGGTAGAGCGTTTGAACAAATTAGAAACTCAATCGGTTATCCTCATCTTAATGTAATTATTGGCGCAACTCACGGTGGTATTTCGGTTGGTGAAGATGGCGCTACTCACCAAGCAAATGAAGATATTGCTATTATGCGTACAATTCCTGGTATGACTGTAATTAACCCAGCCGATGTTGTTGAAGCTGAGTTAGCTGTAAGAGCAGCGTTTGACCACGATGGCCCTGTTTATATGCGTTTTGGTAGACTTGCTGTTCCTGTTGTATTTGATGAAAATTATAAATTTGAAATTGGTAAAGGTGTTGAACTTAAAGAGGGAAGCGATGTTACAATTATTGCTACCGGTCTTATGGTTAAGGAAGCACTTGAAGCTTACGAACTTTTAAAGGCTGAAGGTATAAGCGCTAGAATTATCAATATGGCAACAATTAAGCCTTTGGATAAAGAAATCGTTATTAAGGCTGCAAAAGAAACAGGCGCTATTGTTACTGCTGAAGAACATTCAGTAATAGGCGGTCTTGGTAGTGCGGTTAGTGAAGTCCTTTCGGAAGAATATCCTGTTCCTGTTGTTAAACTTGGTGTGAATGACGTATTTGGTCATTCAGGCCCTGCTGTTAAACTTCTTGATGAGTTTGGTTTAAGAGCAATTAATATTGTAGAAAAGGCTAAAAAAGCAATCTCAATAAAATAATTTTAATGCGGCTGGAAACAATAATATTCCGGCCGCTAATTTTATGAAAAAATTTCAAAAAAATTGAAAGTTTTTGTTGACAAAATACGTAAATATGGTATAATAGATTTTGCGCTATGGTGGATGTAGCTTAGTTGGTTAAAGCGCCAGTTTGTGGCACTGGAGACCGTGGGTTCGAGTCCCATCTTCCACCCCACAAAGTTTCGGTACGCTTAACACGTACCGAAGCGCATAAAATTTAATACCCATTGGGGTGTCGTCAAGCGGTAAGACACAGCACTTTGACTGCTGCATTCGTAGGTTCGAATCCTGCCACCCCAGCCATTAAAACACTTGCGTTTGCAGGTGTTTTTTATTGAAAATTTCCTAATTTGTTTGGAGGAATTTAAATGGAATTTTTTGGAGTTCAAATTTTCGGCAATCTTTCAGGCGGTAGTCTTTTAGCGGTTGCTGCGGTAATTTTTATTGGCGGTCTTTTCTTAACAATAAAAGGCGGCGACTGGTTTGTTGATTCTGCTTCTTGGTTTGCAGAAGCTACAGGTATTCCTAAATTTGTAGTTGGCGCTACGGTTGTTTCTTTTGCTACAACATTACCTGAACTTTTAGTTTCGGTACGTGCTGCAATGAACGGTTCTGCTCAACTTGCAATCGGTAATGCTATCGGTTCGGTTACCGCGAACACAACACTTATTATGGGTGTTTCTCTTGTTGCAATGGCGGGTGTTATAAGCCGTAAAAGTTTTTCACTTAAAGGTGGTTTACTTTTAGCTGCGATTGTTGGTCTTACAGTGTTATCTTTAGGTGGTTTGTTGCCCGTTTGGTCGGCTTATATTCTTTGGGCAATTTTCCTTGTTTTTATGATAAGCAATTTAGTAGATGGCAAAAAATCTGCTGCAAATGATAGTATTGATTCTTACGAAAAACGCGAAATTCCTTCGAAAATATTTTTCTTTGTTTTAGGTACTGCTTCAATAGTTTTCGGCGCTGAATTCTTGGTTTCTTCCGGTAAAACTATTGCTTCGGGTATTGGTATTAGTGAAACAATTATAGGTTTCACTGTTATTGCTTTAGGTACATCATTACCTGAACTTGTTACAACTCTTACTGCAATTCGCAAAAAGGAAAACTCATTATCGGTTGGTAATATTATTGGCGCAAATATTATTGATACAACCCTTATTCTTCCTTTGTGTGCAGTTATTAACGGTAAAGCTTTACCTGTTGAAAGAGTTAATTTAACATTCGATTTTCCTGTTTGCATTTTAGCGTGTGCTATTGCGATTGTTCCTACAATTATACAAGGAAGATTTAAAAAATGGCAAGGTTTTGCTTTATTAACTGTTTATGCTTTATATATGCTTTTACTTGTTTTAAACGAGGTTGGAGTTGTAGCATTATAAAAAAAGTATTGCCCTCAAGAACAAAACGTTCTTGAGGGCTTTTTTAAACTAATACTAAAAAGTTTCGAAAATTATAAAGGGCATATTGTTGAATTTTGTTATTGCATATGTTATAATTTACTATATATTTTGTTTGATTTATATAGAAGGTGTATAAATGTCACGATTGTTTAAAAATATATATTTTCTTGATATTGTTTTGCTTATTTCTATAGTTTTAATTGGTTCTTTTAATGAATATGTTTCTTGTTTACTTTCAATTATTTTGCCACTATTTTAGTTTTGAGGCTCAGCGCATTGTGGTACAGGGACACGGTCACAATCAATAATATTTTCAGATGTTTTTAAATTTTCTTGATATTCTTTGCAATTAAATCCCAACATTTTTAATTCCTTACTTTAAATTCGTATTTAAAAAACGCCATAAAGTTATAATTATTATATCATAGTATCTAAAATATTTCAATTTTAATTAAAATATGTGTTGTAGGTTAAAATTGGTTGAAAATTTTATGTGATTGTATTATAATTACACATAATTAGTTTTTATGAAAGGTTTGTTTTTTTTGAAAGATAAATTTAAAAAAGAAAATTGTCTTTTG
>JAZNCS010000002.1:0-4653 GCA_045587685.1 Acutalibacteraceae bacterium | reverse complement strand
ATTCCACCAAACACACCCAAAAAAGCCATACAAACCAAAATAAGAACAACACACATTGAAGAAATAACCATAAGCCAACTAAAAATCTTATATGCCGTTTTTTTCATTTCCGTTCCCCTTTTGGTTTCGCCCATTCGTCCTTATGCCTTAACCCACTTTCCACACAGCGGTTCAGCACTTCGCCAATATCCCACCGCAGTTCGTCCGCAATTTCGTACAGGCGGTCTTTCAACGCAATTTCCATTCGCACTTTCCAATACTCTTTTTCGCTCATAGCCGTTTCTCCTTTCGTTTTGTACCCTTATTATATCATATAATTTATACCAATGCAAGCGTTTTACATACCTTTTTGTAAACTTTTTTAGATTTTTTGAAATTATTTCCCCTCAATCATTTTTGTAAACTCGTCAAGTCTTGCCGATATAACCGCTTTATCAATTCGATTATTTTGCACAATAGAAATGTGTTCAGGCGATTTTACCAAGTCTTGCCCTGCACCCTTTGTCGTTAAACGACTTATTGTCGCTTTGGTATCGGTCAAGCCACTTTCCACCACCGTAAATGAACTGCCCACCAAGCCGTCCTCGAACACTTTGAAAACCTGCGAATAGTAGGGGTCGCCGCAAAGCGTGTTGTAAATGTCGGTTGTTATCCCCACGAAAGCGGAAAGCAACTGCTTGTTCCCCGAAAACATAAGGTACTTGTTAATGTGGATAAGCACATCGTTGTAGTAGCCGTATGCGTCAAGGTATTGTTGCGGTGTCAAGAGCCGTGCTTCTTCTTCGCTCATCGGCATAATCACTCGCAAAAGCCGTTCAAGTTTGTACGCCACAATGGACGGAGAAAGTGTCGGCATAAGCTCGTTTTTCTTCGTTGAGCGTTTTTTCTTGGTTTCGCTACCACTTTTGCTGACGGTGGTTTCAAAGCAATCTTCCTTGTCAATGGCGTTGAAAATCTCGGTGTCAAGCGTGTCAATTATGTGTTTCGCTTTCGCCTCGTAGTCCGTTACGCTAATCGGCGTTTCGCCTTGTATCTCAATCGGTTTCATTTGTCGCTCTCCTATTCCATTTTTCCGCTAATATTTCTTTTTCTTTTTGTGGGATTTCTCCGTCACTGTCTATCCATTCAGTTTCATCGCAAGAATAAAAACTTTTGCAATTCCAACAATAAATACCTGCCATAGACATATAACCGTCCACATCAGACCATTTTGTAAAACATAATTCTTCGTACCCGCAAAACGGACAAGGTTTTAATGCTCGTATAGGTCTAACAATTCCACTCATTTCTTCGCCCTCTTTTTGCATTTGCGGTTATAACTTTTCGCACAAAGGCAATTCATTTCTCGGTCAAGCTGTGTCGCCCTGCACTTAAAATTCGCCTGTTGGTCGCAAAAATCGCAGTAGTCCATATTTCCGCTTAAATCCGCGTGCAAGCGTTCGCTTTCCAAATATTTTTGCTCGTCCAATTTCTTTTGTCTTTGTAAATTCGTCATTTTATTCTTCTCCTTTTGTTTTCCACTTAAACCAAATTAAGTTTATTGATTTTTTGTATTTTTTGTTCCACAATGCCCCTTGTTCAAAATCCACGTTTATAATGCAATATTCCGCACAAACACCGTACTTCAAAATGTCTATAAACATACCTTTGTCAAAATCGCTTATGCCGTCCACCGCTTTTTCTTGTGAAATATAGCAATACCGCACAAAGCAATATTTACCATTGTCTTTTTTGGCAAAACCAATATGTCGTGGATAAAGTTTGTATTTCAATTCTTTATGGTCGCAATCGTGAACTCCCATAATTCGCCACGCTTGTCTTTGCAAATCGGCATACTTAATTTTGTTTTCCTTGATAAGCACCTTATCCACCGCACGCAAAGGGAAATAATCCATAGCAAGTTCGTTTTCGACAAGGTTGTAGCACGACAAAAGTGTTTCCGTGTTTTCGTCCGTCAATTCAATGCCTAACAACTCGGCACTTAACTCAATAACTTCTTTAACTCTCATCTCGCAATCTTCCACTCCTTTCCGTTCCACTCAAACTTGTACCAAAAATGCGTTTCCGCAATCGCCTTGCGTTTCCAAAAGTCCAACTCAATGCCGTGCGCTTTCAAGTAGTCGGCAAATCGCTTTGGCTCGCCTTTCCATTCGGGGTGGTTCTCGGCGTTGCACCACACGCAAAATCGGGTGTAAATGTCCTCGCCCCTTGCCACTCGCCGTTGCCCTGCCCACCACTCGTTGCGGTGTCTCTCGGCTTGCATTTCTCGAATTTGTTCGTCAAATGTTTTCATTGTCGGTTTCTCCTAAAATATACATTTTATAGGCTTTTATAAAATCTGCTTTTGAAATAAGCGGTCTATATTCGCCACCAAACCCTTTTGGAACATAGGCAACAACAGGAATTGATATTCCGTTCTCGTCAACCCTTGCTTCTAATTTTTCGTATGTAATAAAATCCTTAAATTTATGTTCAATGCTTTTCATAATCTATCTCCTTTTACTCGAACGGTAACGGTTCGTCATCGTCAAAATCCATTTCAATCAATGTCGGTTTCTTTGTGTAAAGCACCGCAGGTTTATCGCTTTCCGTCTTTTCGTTTCCATTGTACACCTCACGATAGGTTTTCGTGCTTTCAAACCATTTTAGCGGTACAAAACCCACCCTGCCATTTTTCTCTTTCACGACTTCGATAATCGCATTACACTCGTTAATGTCGATTTTGTTTAGTTTTAGCAATTCCGCAAAGTCTTTGTACTCTTTTGTGTTCGGGTTCAGCGTGTCCGTCCGCAAAACATACATAATCGTTGTTCCCTTATTCGGGATATTTGACGAGCCGTTAATGTCGTACTCGGTCAGCCTTATTCGTCCAACTTCGACTTTCCTTGCGTGTAAAACCAAAAATACAACAACATTGTGGTGTTTCGCCCATTGTCTTAATCGCTCGGCATTGTCCTTTTGTTCTAACAATTCGTTGCTTGTTTCCAAATCCAACATCATACCGTTGTCAAGCAAAAAAACTTCGCACCCACGCTTGTACCCTTCTTCAAAACCCTGCAAAATCGTTTCCAACTTAAAGCCGTTTCGGGTGTCATACAAAAACAAATTGTCCTTGTAAAAATCGTAGGCATTTCGCTCATCTTCTTCGCTTATAAAGGTTTCGCTTATGCCCGTGTACTTGCCGTTATTTTCAAGTCGTTTCGTTATCCAAGTGTCTGGGTTGTAGGTCGTGATTTTCTTATACAACAATGCTTGTGCTTTCCGCATAGAGTGTTCGCCCAACATAGCACAAACCTTTTTGCCGTCCTTTATCCATTGTGTCATAAATTGCATACTCATCTCACTTTTGCCTTGATTAGTTTTTGAGAAGAGTATGTTTAGATTTCCTACTTCCGCACCGCCCGTCAATCTGTTTAGCGAATAAAACGGATATAAACACCTTTGCGTAATTTCACGCTTGTATTCAAACCGTGTAATGTCGTATATAAGTTCCATATTCTACCTTTTAATCGGGTACATTCGCATTTAGCCACGACGAGCATAACGGTATGTACCGCATTTCCGTTTCGTTTTCTTCCCATTGTTCGGCGCAAGCGGAGTACAGTTTCGCCATTTTTCGCACCTTTGCCAAAATCTCGGTTTCGCTTTTGAGCTTAATCAGTTTCTTGCGGAAAGTCTTGAACGCCTGTTCCCTTGAACCCTTGCGTTTGTACCCCCCATAAAACTTCGCAAACAAATCCGCTATGTACTGCTCTCGTCCTTCGTCCTTTGCGGAAACGCCCTTGTCGGCTCTCACAAGCCCTTTAAGGTACTGCACAATGTCGTAGTCGCCCTTGCTCATTTCGTCCTTGATTTGGGCGGTCAGCCACTTAATCGCTCTCGTTTTCATAATTTCCACCTATCAATGTAAAAACAATGCAACGGCGTAAATACTTCTTTGCCAAAGTCTTTTTGCCCCCGCAAGAATTTTTCGTACAAGTTCCAATAGCAAATCGTCAAGTATGTTTCATCGTGTTCGGGATAATTTTCGTCGCAACTACAAGAACAACAACAAAAATACCTATCGTAGTTTTCCATTGACTTGATGTTGTACCCACGCCTAACCATTTCGTCAAAAACCTTGTCTGCATACACTTTCAAATATTCTTTTGGATATTCGTAAATGTAGTTAATCAAAATGTGTTTGTCTTGCTTTTTGAAAATTGAGTTAAGTTCTCGCCATTGTGCCAAAAGTTGTGATTTCGGCAAGTATGGTATAAGTTTGTAATGCCATAATCTCATTGTTTTGCCCCACCTTAATTCCGCAATCCGTTTTCTTTAATGTACTCGATTTCGCTTTTTTTGACTTTCCAAAACTTGCCGATTTTTACGCCAAGCACTTTTTTATCTCGCATATAATCGTACATTGTTCTCGTCTTTACACCAAGTTGTTTCGCCGTTTCTTCAAGTGTAAAAAGTTTTTCCATCGCCATTTTGTTTCTCCTTAAAATTATTTTGGCTTTCTAATTTTTAGAAATATACCGCCTAAAACTTTTCTAATTTTTAGAAAGGTCGTAAAAGGTTTTCTATTTTTTAGAAAGGTTTTGCCACTTTTTTAATGTTTTTTGGGGAATTGCTTTTCTAAATTTTAGAAACATATAATATATTTATACC
>JAZNCS010000001.1:0-15398 GCA_045587685.1 Acutalibacteraceae bacterium | reverse complement strand
TCACATGAATACCATACAATAATCGACAATTATCTTTACTTTAGATTCGATTTATGGTATAATATATTTAATCCAACAAGGAGCGTGAAATTATGACCGATTTTGAAGATAGATATTATTCGATGCCTGAGATATGCAAATATCTCGGTATTAGCCGTGATTCGGCACTTAAATGGATCGCAAATAAAGATATGCCCGCACACAAGGTCGGCAAGAAGTGGAAGTTCAAACTTTCCGAAATTGATGCTTGGGTGAACAGCGGGCAAGCGGAGGAATAATTTATGAATACATATTTTTCGCTATTAAACGATGGAAAACTTGGAGAAGCAGAAGAATATAGAAAATCTTTGGTTCCCAATAAATTATTGAAGTTTGTTTCATTGTCTGATAATATTGAAAGTAACAACAAAAAATTTTTATCCCTACAAAACAAACAATCTTGGTTTTCGTCTGTCGATATTCTCAACGATCCGTATGAATTTAAATGTATGTATATTGACGAAGAAAGACTTAAACAACATGGGTATACTGATGAGATCATTACCAAGTTCAAAGAACTTTTATATAACAATATGAAACGATGGTCCGTATTATCTCTATCGGCGGCACCTATTGATTCTCTGCCAATGTGGGCTTATTACACTAATAATTTTCAGGGCTTTTGCATTGAATATGAGGTGGTACGCCCCGATGCAATTTTCGGCGTATCATATGAGCCAAAAAGAATCCCAATAGCAAGTATAATTGCAAATTTCTATAACGAGTTTACGAAAATGACCGATAATGGCGAAGAAACAAACGAAGAAGTAGAATTTTATTCCACTATGATTAGATGCCAATTGCATTCAAAGCACAATTCTTGGAAACACGAAAACGAATATAGAGTTCTGTATCCACTAATCGGGAAATATGGTCAGAATGTAAATATTGAGGACATTGGATTAAAAACAAGCAGAATTATAGCCGGCTTAAACTGCACACAAGAAAACAAAAGTAAGCTCAACGAAATTTCCAATTTATTAGGATGTGGAAATATACTTGAATCTAAAATCAGTGGTAATGATTATACAGTATTTAGTGATTGATATAAGGAGGTAATAAAATGACAGGCGTAATATATGCACGATATTCAAGCGAAAATCAGCGAGAAGAGTCCATTGACGGTCAGCTTCGTGAGTGTATGGCTTTTGCAGAGCGCAATGACATAACTATTCTTGGAACATATATTGACCGCGCCTTGTCTGCTAAGACGGATAACCGTCCTGAATTTCAGAGAATGATTAAAGATAGCGGTAAGAAGATGTTCGACATTATCCTTGTTTGGAAACTCGACCGCTTTTCGCGTAATCGCTATGACTCTGCGCATTACAAAGCCATCCTAAAGAAGAACAATGTTAAAGTCATCTCCGCAACCGAGGCTATTTCACAAGGAGCAGAAGGAATTATTCTTGAATCTGTTCTTGAGGGTATGGCTGAATATTATTCTGCCGAGCTTGCCGAAAAGGTCAATCGTGGAATGATGGAGAACGCCTTGAAATGCAGATACAACGGCGGCACACTTCCTGTCGGATATAAGCTTGACATGGACAAACGCTTTGAAATCGATCCGTTAACAGCACCCATTGTTATGGAAACTTTCCAACATTATCTTGACGGCAAAACAATGAAGGAGTTAGCCGCAGAGTTAAATGCCAAAGGTATTAAAAACAAGCGCGGCGGTGCAATGAACATCAACAGCGTTGCACGTATGCTTCAAAATCGACATTATATTGGTGAATATACTTACAAAGATATTGTTACACCGGGCGGTGTACCTACTATTGTTCCGCAAGAAACATTTGATGCTGTGCAAGAAAAACTTGCAGCAAACAAAAAAGCTCCTGCCCGTCACAAGGCAGAAGACGATTATCTTCTTACTACAAAGTTGTTTTGTGGCAAGTGTGAATCCTTTATGGTTGGTGAAAGTGGTACGAGCAACACAGAGCGTAAATATCGTTATTATAAATGCGTAAAATCAAAAAAGCGTTGCGGATGTGATAAAAAAGCCATTCGTAAAGATTGGATCGAAGATATTGTAATGGCTCAGATCAAGAAGATAATCTTTGATAACGATGCTATTGAAGATATTACAGATATCGTTATGGAAGTTCAATCGAAAGAAAACGTTACTCTTCCGATGCTTCAAAAACAATTATCCGATATTGAGCGTGGCATTGAAAATATGCTTAATGCCATACAGGACGGCATTTATACTCAATCTACCAAACAACGCCTGACTGATCTTGAAGAACGCAGAGATGAGCTTACTGTCATGATTGCTAAGGAGGAAATTAAAAAGCCTTTGCTCTCAAGGAAACAAGTTAAGTTCTGGTTCCATAGATTGCGCAAACTTGATACCACAAAACTTGAACATAAAAAGCGGCTAATCAATACGTTTGTAAACACTGTAATTGTAGATGATGATGGACTCAGATTTGTATTCAACTATAAAGACGGCACAAAAACAGTAACCTTTAAGGAATTAGAGGAAAGTTCGGATTCATTTGCATCCGCTCGACCATCAAAAAAAGGAACTAACCGTTTGGTTGGTTCCTTTCTTTTTAATTAAAAACAAGATTAAAAATACCATACAAACTCTAAAATTTAAGCCGCAGGTTCGAGGTCTCGGCTGCCGCCTCGGTCGGTGCTTCTGCGCTTTGCGCAGAGGTGTCCACCGGACACCCGCACCCTGTCACCTCGACCAGTCGAGTGACTCGACACGCAAACGCGTATTGGAGTTCTTCATTTTTATAGTTTCAACCTCGCGTTTGAGATTAGTTATAAACATCTGCACCAAAAAAGGAATCAACTTTTAAGTCGATTCCTTTTTCATTTTCTTAATATATTATTTTTCATATTATATATTGAGGTGATATATTATGAATTCTTGTGAACTTACAGCTTCGGTTACGGCACTTGCAAATGCTATTTCTTGCAATTTAAATGATGAAGAACTTACTTTACTTGCTTCAGTTCTTGTTCAACTTGGTGACACTCTTATTACCATTGTAACACAAAGGAGCATTTGTGAAAAAATAAATAATGAATAACCTTAAGGGTACAATAACCTGGGAGGTATGTTATGGAAATTATTAAGGTAATTTTAACTTCTTTTCTTTCGGCTGTGTCTTTATTTTTAATCGCTAAAATCATTGGGCATAAGCAAATGTCACAACTTGATTTTTTTGACTATATTACAGGTATTACAATAGGCTCTATAGCTGCCGAACTTGCAACCGAACTTAAAAAACCTTTAAAACCGCTTATTGCAATGATAGTTTATGGTATCATAACCATAATTTTAACACTAACAACAAGTAAATTTCCGCGAATGCGTAAATTTATAAACGGCACACCTACAATCATTATGAACAACGGTAAACTATACCGCAAAAACCTTAAAAAGTCAAAATTAGATTTGAGCGAATTTATGGTAA
This sequence comes from Acutalibacteraceae bacterium, assembly GCA_045587685.1. Classification (GTDB taxonomy): domain Bacteria; phylum Bacillota; class Clostridia; order Oscillospirales; family Acutalibacteraceae; genus UBA737. The sequence continues at coordinate 11,922 of JAZNCS010000001.1, read as the reverse complement.
TGTGCCGCCAAGAAGGATACTTTAATCTTAACGACATTAAAACTGCAATTTTTGAATATAACGGAAGATTAACAATTTTACCAAAAGCAACTAAACGCCCTTTAAACCCTACCGATATAAATATCGTTCCGCCGCCCGAATCAATTACCACCGAAGTAATTATGGACGGAAGAATTTTAGAAAAAAATTTAAAGCGCCTTTGTCTTGACATAAATTGGCTCAACAACGAGCTTAGATGCCAAGGTTACAAAAGCGCTAAAGATATTATTTTAGGTATTTGCAACGACAATAAAGAACTTACTTTATTTATATAATTACACACCCGAGTATGCAGCAAATCCGCAATCAATAGGAAGAACCACACCGGTAATTGCCGAAGCTGACTTGTCATCACAAAGGAAGAGAGTGCCGCCAAGTAATTCCTCAGCATCAACAAAACGATTCATTGGTGTACCGTTTAAAATTTTTGCGCTTCGAGGTGTAGGTGTACCATCTTCATTAAAGAGCAATTTATAATTTTGCGCCGAAACCAAAAATCCGGGAGCTATTGCATTACAACGAATTCCTGTACCTGCAAAATGAGTTGCAAGCCATTGAGTAAAATTAGAAATACCTGCCTTTGCTGCAGAGTATGCAGGAATTTTTGTAAGTGGTGTATATGCGTTCATTGAAGAAACGTTTAATATACATCCCTTTTCTTTTTTTACCATATCCTTTGCAAAAACTTGAGTTGGAAGTAATGTGCCTTGGAAATTAAGTTTAAACACAAAATCCACACCACTCACCTCTAAATCAAAGAATGACTTTCCGCCCGTCTTTGCTTCGTGATGATACTCATTATCAGTAGTGGCTCTTGGGTTATTTCCACCCGCGCCATTCACAAGAATATCACATTCGCCGAGGTCGTTTATTACTGCTTTGTGCACCTCTTCAAGTGATTCAATTTCCAAAACATTCGCCTTATAGCCTTCACAAATAAAGCCTTCTGCCTTTAATTCATCGGCTAATTTTTTAACTGCTTCTTCGTTAAGGTCAAGTGCTGCAACCTTTGCACCCGATTGTGCAAATGCTCTCGCCATAGCGCCACAAATAACGCCGCCCGCGCCTGTTACAACTACTATCTTACCGCTAAAATCTATATTAAGTGGAAGTTTTACCATTTTTCAATTACTCCTTAACCTTCAAATTTTTCGAGGCTATCCCAAACGCCTAACATATACATAATTCCAAGTGCGCGGTCATAAAGTCCATAACCTGGGCGCACATTGCCGGGACCCTCATCCCATAAATGTCTACCGTGGTCAGGGCGAATATAACCTTTAAAGCCACAGTCGTGATAAGCCTTTAATATTTCAAGAATACCCGTATCACCATCACAATCTCTATGACTCGCTTCCGAAAAATCGCCATTCGGGAAATGCTTTACATTTCTTATGTGAGCGAAAGCAATTCTATCACAATGTTTACGAACTATTTTTGAAACATTATTTTCGGGGTTAGCGTTAAGGCTTCCCGAACAAAGTGTTAGACAGTTATAAGGATCATCAACCATCTTTAAAAATCTATCTATATTTTCTTCATTAATAAGCAATCTTGGAAGTCCAAAAATATCCCAAGGTGGATCATCCATATGAATTGCCATTTTAATATCACATTCACGGCAAGTAGGCATAATAGCTTCAAGAAAATATTTTAAATTTGCCCAAAGTTTTTCGTGGTCAACACCCTCATACGCTTTGAAAAGCTCATCAAGTTTTGCCATACGTTCAGGTTCCCAACCGGGAAAAGACATATTATACTTTTCAGTAAAATCAAGAATATACTTCGCCATAGCGTTATAGTCATCTTGAATCATATTCTTTTCATAAAAGAGCGCTGTAGAGCCATCTCCTACAGGGTGAAAAAGGTCACTTCTTGTCCAGTCGAAAATCGGCATAAAATTATAACAAATAACCTTTACGCCAAATTTTGAAAGGTTTTTGATTGTTGTTTTATAGTTTTCAATATATTTATCCCTTGTAGGAAGTCCGATTTTTATATCGTCGTGAACATTAACCGACTCAACAACATCCATATTAAAGCCATACTCATCGAGTTGAGACTTTACTTCGGCGATTTCACTTTCTTCCCAAACTTCACCGGGCATTTTATGATGAAGCGCCCACACAATTCCTTCAACACCGGGAATTTGCTTAATATCAGACAACTTTATACGGTCATTACCTTCACCGTACCAACGAAATGTCATTTTCATACTTTTTCTCCTTGAAAATTTACTTTTTCATAATGATACTTTATTTATTATAATACATTTCTTCAATAAATGGAAGTTGTAATTTTTTCAAAAAGAAAAAACAGTTGCTTTTTTTAAAGCAACTGTTTTTATTATATACTTTTTACTGTTTCTTCTAATTCTTTGCGAGAAGAATGTAAACGCGATGGTCGCGCTTCTTCTGACGGATAACCGCAAACCAAAAAACAAACTATCTCAAGATTTTGAGGAATTTCAAATTCTTTTCTCGCTATTTTTTCATCAAACCACATAACAAATGTAGAACCTGCTCCCAATGAAGTTGCCTCAAGCATCATATGTGTTGTTACTATTGCGGCGTCTACATATCCGCTATCTACCCCATCGGTATCGCGTTTCCAACTTTCGTTTTTATCGTAACAAATTAAAAACGCAGTTTTTGCACCAAAACCACAAGCAGTGCACCTATTTAATTTTTCAATAGCTTCTTCGCTCTCTAAAACAAAAATTCTTTGCGGTTGCAAATTTTTAGCAGTTGGTGCTAATCTTGCTACCTCTAAAATTTTTTGTTTATCTTCTTTTGTCAATGGTCTACCGTCAAATTTTCGCATTGAATAACGCTCTTGCGCTAATTTTAAAAAATCCATAATTTTCCCTTTTATATACCCTTATATTTTCTTCTTGTAGCCAATCCGCCTCTTATATGTCGCTCTTGTTTGTTTTTCTCCAAAACCGCCTTAACCTCTTTATAAAGTTGCGGATTATTAAAAGACAGACGCTCGGTTACATCTTTATGTACTGTAGATTTACTTATTTTGAAAACCTTTGCTGTAGCTCTAACCGTAGCACCGGTATCTAATATGTATTCGCCCAATAAAACCGCTCTGTCAGGTACAGTTTCTCTCATACAATCAACTCCTAATATACTAATTAATTGTATGAGAGATATTTTTAAAATATGTTATATGATAGTTTTATAAATATTTAACTATCTTTTCTCCAAACCATTTTGTTTACAACGCCTGTATAACTTTGAATAAGTTTTACTACTTTTGTAGAAACATTTTCTTCTACATAGTCAGGCACAGGTATTCCGTTATCATTTGCAGTATTAAGTTGAACGGCAGTATCAACTGCTTGAAGTAAATTCTTTTCATCAATACCTGCAAGTACAAAACAAGCCTTGTCAAGCGCTTCAGGACGCTCGGTAGAAGTTCTTATACATACCGCAGGGAAAGGCTTTCCTATGCTTGTAAAGAAACTGCTTTCTTCAGGTAATGTACCGCTATCAGAAACTACCGCAAACGCATTCATTTGTAAACAGTTATAATCGTGGAACCCGAGTGGCTCATGCTTCACTACCCTGCTATCTAATTTAAAACCACTTGCTTCCAAACGCTTTTTAGAACGAGGATGGCAAGAATAAAGAATTGGCATATTGTATTTTTCTGCCATTTTATTTATTGCATTAAATAAAGATAAGAAGTTCTTTTCGGTATCAATATTTTCTTCTCTATGAGCCGAAAGAAGAATATATTTACCTTTTTCTAAACCTAATCTTGAATGAATGTCACTATTCTCAATTTCCTCTAAATTATTGCGCAAAACTTCAGCCATAGGTGAACCGGTTACATATACCCTTTCCTTAGGCAAACCGCACTCGTGCAAATATTTTCTTGCGTGTTCACTATAAGCCAAATTAACGTCACTAATTATATCAACAATTCTTCTATTTGTTTCTTCAGGCAAACACTCATCTTTGCAACGGTTACCCGCTTCCATATGAAAAATAGGAATATGCAATCTCTTTGCCGCAATAGCCGAAAGACAAGAATTTGTATCGCCTAAAATAAGCAATGCATCCGGTTTAATTTCAGCCATCAACTTATAAGAACAGTTAATAATATTGCCGACAGTTTCTCCCAAATCATCACCAACGGCATCCATATAAACTTCGGGGTTTTCGAGTTTTAAATCTTTAAAGAAAACGCCGTTTAAATTGTAATCGTAATTTTGACCTGTATGAGCCAAAACACAGTCAAAATATTTACGACATTTATTTATAACTGCCGCAAGTCTTATAATTTCGGGTCTTGTGCCCACTATTATAAGAAGCTTTAATTTGCCATTATCTTTAAATTTAATATCACTATAATCGGTTTTAATATTCATTATTACACTTCCTCAAAAAATGTGTCAGGATGGTTAGGATCAAAACTTTCATTTGCCCACATAACTGTTACTAAATCTTCGGTATCACTTAAATTTATAATATTATGAGTATAGCCCGGAAGCATATGAACTGCTTCTATTTTTTTACCGCTAACCCTAAACTCTAATACTTCATCGGTACCAATTTTGCGTTGTTCAATAAGACCCTCACCCGAAACAACGATAAAGAATTCCCACTTGGTATTGTGCCAATGTTGACCTTTTGTAATACCGGGTTTTGAAATATTAACGCTAACTTGACCGCATTTTTCAGTCTTTAAAAGTTCAGTAAACGAACCTCTGTTATCAACATTCATCTTCAAAGGGAAAATTGCTTTTTCTTTCGGCAAATAAGAAAGATATGTAGAGTAAAGTTTCTTCTGGAAACTGCCTAGTGGTATTTCAGGCATTACTAAATTATTAGGCTGCTCTTTAAAACGGTATATTAAATCAACAATCTCGCCGAGTGTTATCTTATGTTCAACCGGCACAACGCAATAATCACCGTTTTTAGTTTCCAAACCTAAAAGCGCGTTTATAAGTTCCTCAACAACATCATCAATATAAACCAAGGTCATATTAACACTTCTATCATTAACCTGTATTGGTAAATCGTTTGCTATATTATTGCAAAATGTAGCAACCGCACTATTATAATTAGGTCTGCACCACTTACCGAACACATTAGGGAAACGATAAATCAATACTTTAGCGCCTGTTTCTTTAGAATACTCAAAAAGCAAATCTTCCCCTGCTTTTTTAGAAATTCCGTAAGGGTTATCGAGAGAAGCTTGAATTGAAGAAGAAATCATAACCGGACAAGTATTCTTATATTTTTTTAATGTATCTAAAAGAGTACTTGCAAAACCAAAGTTTCCTTGCATAAATTCTTCTTGAGTTTTCGGACGATTCACTCCTGCAAGATTAAAAACAAAATCCGCATTTTTACACGCAATTTCTAATTCTTTAAAACTTGAATCTATATCGTATAAATAAATTTCGTCAATATTCAAGTTTGGTTTTGTTTTATCTTTACCATATTTAATATTTTTAAGCGCTGCGGCAAGATTTTTTCCAACAAAACCGTTCGCACCGGTAATTAAAACCTTCATAACTACTCCTTAAAGTTAAAATCCAAACCAACAAATTCCAAAGACATCTGATAACTTTGCATTTTATTGTCGGTAATTTTTGCTAATTTTTGTTTGTTAACACTTATTTTTTCGCGTCTGAAAACCAAGGTTCTAAAACCTCTGTAAATCCACATAACCGGTAATAAATACGGGGCTTTTTTCAAAAACGGAAAAACAATACACATAGATTTATAAGGCAAGAAAACTAAATTAAAAAACTTTTTATTTCTAACTTTTTTAGCAGTTTTGTGTGTTTTTGAAAGTTTAACAGCACTAGATAAAATTTGAGCTTCTTTAGTACCAAAAACACCGCTATTAAAAATAACATTAGTAATAAAATCGGTCACTTCATCTGAAACTGCGCCTTCGAACCAAACCGATAAAGTTCTAACAATATTAGTATAAAAATCATAAAGTTGTAACTTTTTAAGTTCTTGCTCTATGTATTCCTCGTTCATATTATTATGACAATTTCGGTAAACCCATAAATCAACAATATGTTTTATACCTATACCAGAATCTCTGTAATGCTTTGCAAAATGGGTAAAAAGATAAATCATATTATCTTCATCGGTCATAGCATATTTTGTACCATCTTTGATTTTAGCTATTTTCCAACCATCTTCAAAATAAGCATAATAATCCTTATTGTAAGAAGGAATTATTCGTTTATGAAGTTCTATTAAGCTATGTGATTTTCTCCAAATAAATTCGTGGTCACTTTCAGTGACATTTGAAAAACCTAAAGACTCCATAATTGGCTTAATTTTCTCATATTGTTCGATTTTAATAAGAATATCCGCATCGCCCATAATTCTCATTTCAGGCTTTGGATACATACTCTTTAAAACAGTTCCTTTAAGAGGCATATATTCAATTTTTTGTTCATCAAAAGCTTTGCAAATTTCTTTGAAAGAATACATTTGATATTCGCTTACTGCAACATTTTTACAGGTCTCAGTAAACAAATCATTAATTAAATGATTGTCGCTTTCAATACCACATAATAAAGCCCCGTAATAAATCATTGTAGAAATGTTATGCTTTTTCGCCATTTTCACAACATCTTCAAGGCTAAAATATTTTGGTATTTCCACTTTTTCCCCTGTAATTGCCGCCTTTATTAGCGCGATTGTAGTTTTTTGCATTTCAGTCATTAATTCACACCTGCAATTTCATCACGTATATATTGTAATGTAAGTAATTTTTCCTTAACCTGTTCAACACTTAAAAGTTCAGTGTTATTAGAATTAAACTCGGTCAATGTGTTACGCTCAACATCGCCATTGTTAAAGTACTTATCATAATTAAGGCCTCTTTTATCTGCGGGAACGCGATAAAAATCACCCATATCAATAGCATTCGCACATTCTTCATTAGTGAGTAATGTTTCATACATTTTTTCGCCGTGACGAATACCAATAACCTTAATTTCGGTTTTAGGATTAAACAATTCGGTAACCGCTTTTGCTAATGTTTCAATAGTACAAGCGGGAGCTTTTTGAACAAGAATATCACCCGAATCGCCATTTTCAAAAGCAAATAAAACTAAATCAACCGCTTCTTCAAGTGACATAATAAAACGTGTCATTGAAGGTTCGGTAATAGTAATTGGATTACCCGCTTTTATTTGCTCGATCCAAAGTGGAATAACGCTTCCTCTTGAACACATAACATTTCCATATCTTGTGCAACAAATTTTTGACTTGTTTGTAGTTCTTGACTTAGCAACTATTACCTTTTCCATCATAGCCTTACTTGTACCCATCGCGTTAACTGGGTAAGCCGCCTTATCAGTAGAAAGACAAACTATATTTTCAACACCCGCATCAATCGCAGCAGTTAACACGTTTTCGGTTCCTATTACATTTGTCTTAACCGCTTCAATCGGGAAAAATTCACAAGAAGGCACTTGTTTTAACGCTGCAGCGTGGAATATGTAATCTACTCCGTGCATTGCATTCTTTACCGATGCTAAATCTCTTACATCGCCTATGTAGAACTTGATTTTATCAGCTACTTCGGGCATTTTTGCCTGAAATTCGTGGCGCATATCATCTTGTTTTTTCTCATCTCTTGAAAAAATACGTATTTCTCCAATATCGGTATCAAGAAAACGATTAAGCACTGCGTTTCCAAAACTACCGGTTCCTCCGGTAATCATTAAAGTTTTTCCTTTAAATAATGACATTTTAATCCCTATCCTTTTCTAATTTGTTCATAAATTTTTATAAGTGACTTAGCTGAAGCTTCCCAAGAAAAAAGTTTCGCGCGGTCAATTCCGTTTTCAGCAATTTCTTTAGCTTTATCCGGATTATCTATTGCAAATTTAATTGCATTATATATATCTTCTGAAGACTTTTGATTAACAAGAAGTCCATCAATTTTGTCGTTTATTATTTCATCGGCGCCTGTACCAAAACAACCACAAGTAAGTGTACCACAACACATAGACTCAAGATAAACACAGCCGAGCGCCTCAAAATACGAGGGCATCACAAATATATCTGCATTTTTCATATACTGAGCTACTGTGTCGTAATCTTTGGTTCCTAAAAATTCAACATTTTCACTAATTCCTAACGCCGAACTTTTTTCTTTAAGATTATCTTTTTCAGGACCGCTACCAATCAACTGAAATTTAACTTTTCTTCCCTCTTGTTTTAATTTTGAAACTGCTTCTAAAAGAAATTTATGTCCTTTAATTTCAATTAAATTTGCAACACACAAAACCGTGAAACAGTCATTTTTATTGTATTTAGTTTTTTGGGTAAATCTTTGACTATCAACACCGTTGTAAACCGTAAAAATAGGTTTGTTTTTGATTTTTTCTTTAACTGTTTCACAAACCTTATTGCTTACTCCAACAATGGCTGAAGAGTTATCTAAGTGATATCTTTTCATTACATAATTACAAACCCAAAGCAACTTATGTACAATATTAGTCTTAGCACCATAATCTTTCCAAACGTTTAGCCCGTGAAAATGCTTTATAATAGGAACCTTTAAACTTTTACATATATTACTTATTCTAAAGCACAATCCGTTTGACACAAGGTGTAATGACACAGCATCATACTCTTGCCAAGCAAATTTTTTCAACGTGTCTTTTAACGAATATAAAGGAAAAATTTTGCTAAATTTACCTCGATTAATTGTCACATTGTAGATATTCAAACCATTATAAATAGTTTTTGAAAGCACTGATTTTTTATCACTAATCTCAGGAACAAGAATATCAACACTATGACCTTTACTGGCAATAGCCTTGGCTTGTTGTTCAAGGTATATACAGTACTGCGGGTTGTCCTTGTCGGGATAACACTCCGACACAAACAAAATTTTCATTATAATTCTCCGTCTTTAATTTTATACCAATTATCTTTTATAGGTTTTGCCAAACTGCAAACCCCGTCCTTAAATAAATCTATATATTTTTTGCCCGCTATAATATTCTCGGACAATTCAAATAATCTTTTTGCTGCGTTTTTTGCATTCCATTCTTCAAAAATGGTTATATATGCATTTTTCTGAATTTGTTTTCTCTTTTCTTCATCGTCTAAAAGTTTTTTAACCTTCAAATACATATTATTTATATTATTTTCATTATATAAAAATCCATTTTCGCCATCATTTATAAGGTAAGGTGCTGAACCTGTTGCACTATTTGCCACAACCGCACAACCGCTATTCATAGCTTCGTTTAAAACAGCTCCCCAACCTTCTTGACGATCAGAGGTCATAAGAAAAACTTCACTATTCTCCATATTTGTTCGCACTTCTTGGGGAGACATTGAACCTAACAGTTTAACATTATCCTTCAAATCATACTTATCAATCATTTTTATAAGTTCGGGTAGCATCACACCGCTACCTGCTATACTTAATTTAAAATCATAGCCATCTTTTTTAAGCCTTTTTGCTATTTCAATAGCCAATTCAGGGTGTTTCCAATCAATCATTCTTGCCGCCCAAAGAATAGTGTTAGGTTGCTTATTTGTAACCAGCGCCTCTACATCATATTCCTTTGTTTCAGGAAAATAACCCCACTTAAAAGCTCTTTTTATAAATGTACCTGTTTTTGCATAGTCACCCGATGTATAAGCACTAGCACAAAGCAAATACAAATTTTTATATCTATTAAATTCCCAATAGTATTTAATAGCTCTAACCGGTATTTCATACCAAGAGCAAGGATTTTTATAAACTCTTTCGGTATATTTAAATGTGAGTTTACCCGTTTTTAACCTTTTTTCAACAATCGACTTTGGTGCTGCACCATAAATAAAAACATCACAATCCAAAATCAAATCCAAAGCTTTCTGACGACTTCCCTTTTCATACATACGGACAACAAAATCATACATTTTGTTTATATCTTCATAGCCAAAATTCATTCGTTCTTTTGAAACTCTGTTTGTAGCTATAAAATGAAATTGCCCATTTGTAATTGTATTTAATTCTTTACAAAGTTGTAAAGTATGATGATTCAAATAATTTGTCAAAAAAACTATTTTCATATTATACATCTCTTTTCAATACAAGTATTATCTTACCACTACTTATAATAAGCTTTAAAACTATGATGTGTACATTGTTTTTCTAATGGCGGGTCTTGGCGATAATCACCATACAACCCAAAAAGATATTCATTAAAACCAATAGGTATCGGATACTTTTTACCTTCAAATTCTTCAAAAATCACCTTTGAAAAAACTTCACTTTTATGTGCTTCGCCAACACCGTAAAAACCCCAAACACAGTTACCTATATATTTTGTTTCAAACGTATGTTTTTTTGCTAAGCGATCAATTTTATTGCAAAAATATTTCGGTCCTATTTTTCTGAAAGGAAAAGAAATTATTTTCTTCAATAAATATTTTAAAACACTATTTGATGAAAAATCATTAATCTTTGATAAATTTAATTTTTTTCTCATTCTTTTAAATTTAATAAAGGTCTTTTTTATTTCCTTCTCAGAATTACCAAAATTATCTATAGGAAAAACGTCAATATTCAAGCCAAATTCAACACCATTATTCACACCGTTTTCCTTTAAAACAGTTGTTTGGTCAGATAACTTTGCAAAAGGGAAAAAATAAGAAGTATCTGTTTCTAAAGAAAAAAGTTTATACTTTTCGTTTTCATTTTTTTGATTAAATAAACTTATAAACTTTTGATAATCGTTTCGCAACATGCAAACATCTATATCATCATCCCACGGTATATACCCTTTATATTTTACAGCACCTAATAATGTTCCGTTGCAAAGATAATAACCTATACCGTTTTCTCTACAAAAATCATCCAATTTATTCAAAATACCAATTTGAATACTACGAATTTCTTGTAAATTTATCTCTGTCATTCAATTCATTCCTTTAAGTTATTAACGAAAAAATTCCATTTCCGTTATTTTCAAATATCTTATCATCGCCCAAATTCGAATTTGCCAAAACAAGAAATACACCACAAAAGATATAAATTCCCATACCGCCCGAATAAAGCGCACCTTCACCCATTCCCATTAAAAGCGAAGCAATAAACGCCGACAAACAACTAAAATCATAAAAAGTTTTGCATTTTTTATTACTTTCTATAAGAACTTTGTAAACCAAACAAATAACCATTATTAAAACTACCGCACCAAATGAACACAACAATACCATGTGTGAATTATGAGCATTACCTCCGGCAAAAGGGTAATTTCCTGTAAGCCATTTCCCATCAAGTCTATTAAAAAATGAATACCAAACTCTCTCTCTCGAGTTAAGTTTCTTACCCTCTGAAACTAATGAGGAAAACCAACCTTTTTCAATTACAGTATTTATAAAAAACAAATAAACCGGTACAAATACCGCTGGCAAATATGAAAAAAACGCTAAAATCCAATTTTTATAAAAATTTCTTCTTTGTATATATGCAAAAACAAGAATTCCGGCAAATGCAATTAAAGCCAACAATCCGTTTCTCGAACCGGTTTTTAACAACAAATCTAAATCTACAATAGTTAACACTAAAAATCCAATTCTAACTACTATGTTCTTATAACGAATTACGCCTAATATCATATAAAGAATACTCAAAAAAATGAACATTCCCGCTAAGTTAGGATTAGAAAAGTTGAACGCAAGTGTATTATTTGAGTGGTTTGTAGTCATAGTAATAAATCTATTACAATACGGATATGCTAAAGCAATAATAGCATTAACAAAATAAATAAGATTTTCGGTTGCTTTACTTACTTTATAATTTTTTGCTACAACAAAAAATATTATAGTAGATAAAAATATAAAATAGTTTTGTAAATAAGTAAAACTCACTTGC